>JALREG010000065.1 GCA_023253905.1 Burkholderiaceae bacterium | reverse complement strand
GGGGCGTCGTCGGGGGCGCGGGGGATAATCGCGCTGTCGCGCGTCACCGCGTCTCGTTCAGAGCGCATCCGAAATTATAGGCCCGACTCCGTCCGAATCGCTATAGGCCCAACTCCGTCCGAATCGCAGCGACCTTCCGCTGGTGCTCGGTGGCGTGTTTCTCTGGTATGCGTGGCGGCTGTGGCGCAACTACTCCGACGCCCTAGCCCGCAAGACCTTCAGCTACTCCATTTTTTATCTGTCGGCGCTCTTTGGGGCGCTGCTGATCGATCACTACCTGCGCTGATGTTGGCCTCTGCCAAGGCGCGCTTGCTGAGGCGTCGGTCGCTGCTGCGCGCAGGGGTTGCCGCCTTGCCCGATTCGTTGTCGCGGGGCTGGCTGGTGGGGCCCGCGCTCGCGGCAGCGCTCGGTCTGGCGGGCCTTGGCGGCTGCGGCCGGCAGTCCGGGTTTCGTGGCATCGACATTACGGGTGCAGACTTCGCGAAGGGGTTTGATCTCACCGATCATCGGGGGCGCCGAACCCGGCTGGAAGACTTCTCCGGCAAGCTCCTCCTGGTGTTTTTCGGCTACACCCAATGCCCCGACGTCTGCCCCACGACCATGGCTGAAATGGCCGAGGTCATGCGCCGCCTGGGTCCGCTTGCCGAGCAGGTTCGGGTCGCTTTCATCACCGTTGACCCTGAACGCGATACGCAGGAACTGCTGTCGCACTATGTTCCCGCCTTCCATCCCGATTTCATTGGTTTGTGGGGGGATGCGGAAGCCACGGCCCGCACCGCGCGGGCTTTTCGGGTGTTCTATCAGAAAGTGCCCGGTAAAACACCCGGTAGCTACACGGTCGACCATAGCGCGGGGAGCTTTGTCTTTGACCGGCGCTCGCGCGTGCGCCTCATGATCCGCCATGGCTCGCAGGCTGAGGCCATTGAGGCCGATCTGCGGCGCCTGCTGAGCGAGCGCTAGTCAGGCGGTTTGTCCTTGCGCGGCCGGAGCGAGAGCGCGGCTGCGAGGCTCGCCAGCACAATCAGTGCCCCGCCCGCAAGGACGTGAGGGCGTAGTGTCTCGCCTGCGATCAGTACGCTGGACAGCGCAGCGACCGGGACCTCGGTAAGCATCACGATCGCGGTCACGCGGGTGGGGAGCCGGGGGGCGCCAAACTGTAGCGCGGCGTTGGCGATCAGCAGGATCACCGCGAGGACGATCGAACCTGGCAGCCACGCGAAGTCGTTCACGGGCGGCGCGCTGATCATGCTGACAGCCATCAGCGCGAGGCCTACCCCGGCGGGCACCAGCGCCGATCCCACGCTCATGGCTAACGCCCGAGCAGTGGCTGGGGCCTCGCCCAGGCCGCGCAGCTGCACATTCAGCCAGGCGAAACCTGCGCCGCCCGCCACCCCCAGCCAGTCGCCGAGCGAAGTGGGCCAGGGCACCCCTGCACCGGGCTCCCACAGCACCACGGCGGCCCCCACGATCGCAACCACGGCGCGAAGCGCTGCCCCCGTGGTGATCGGCTCGGCGAGCAGCCAGCGGGCAAGCAGCAGGGTCCAGACCGGCATGAGATAAAAAAGCAGGACGACGCGAAGCACTTCCCCAACCGTCATTCCCCAATTAAAGAAAGCATTGGTAAGCCCCGCAGCGAGAGCAAGCACCCACAGTCGGCGGTCTGACAGGAGCTGAGCGAGGGCGCTGCGCCACAGCAGTGCGATGCCGACGCTACCGATCAGAAAGACGATAGCGGTGGCCCAGAGCCCATGCAGACCCTGCTCCGAGAGATAGCGTAGCGGCCACCACGACAGGCCCCAGATCGTGGCGTTGAACAGCAGCGCGAGCAGCGCCGGACCGCTTCGAGGGGGCGCGGCGCTCACGCGCCTTGCCAATCGGACCAGACGTCGCGGGCGAGCGCCTTGGGCGCGCGGCTGGAAGGCGGGCGAGTGGCCGTGCCGAGCGCGATCCAGCCGACCAGGGTTTCGCCTGGCGCACAGAACGCGCGTGCGAGCAGGGGGTCGCGAACCTTGGCGCCCGACAGCATCTTGCCGGCGTAGCCCAGCGCGTGGGCGGCGTTCAAAAAATTGGTCAAGGCGCCGCCCACCGCAATCCATTGCTCATGGGCGGGCACCAGCGGGTGGCCAAGGTCGATGCGGGCGGTGAGCGCCACGCTCACCGGCGCTCGGCGCGCGCGCTCGGCATCGAGCTGCGCCCCGATCTCGTCTTTGCCAGCCTCGCGCGCCGCCTGTGCGAAGAGCAGAGCCAGTCGCTCGCGTGCCGCACCGCGAATCACGCTGAAGCGAAAGGGAACCAGCTCGGCGTGGTCGGGTGCCTTGAGCGCAGCCGTGGCCATCTGCGCGAGCGCAAGGTCATCGGGGCCGGGCTCGGACAGATGCTTGATACCGAGCGAGTGGCGTGTGGTGAGCAGCCGCAGGGGCTCGTTGGACGGGGCGTCGGGCATGGCGGCTCAGTGGTCGGAACGTACTCAGAATACCAGGGCACGCCAGCGCTGATCGGCGGCGCGCGCCATGAACTGCACCGCCCCACCGCGGCCCTCGCATTCCGGGATCAGCGCGGTTGCGGCGAGGCCGTGTGCGGCGAGTGCGTCGCTACAGGCAAAAAGCCGTGCGCCCAGCTGCGTCGCCTCGCGAATGGAGTCGAGTACGGTCTTGGGGTGCTGGGGGTTGGGCCTGAGCGCTGCGGCGGCGCCGGGGGCAAGAAGCTTCACGCTCGCTGCGCTGAAAAACATCTCGACCGGAATATCCATGGCGGCGGCCGCCGCAGCATGAAAGAACGGCGTGGCGAGTCGCTCGGGCGACCGCGGGTCGGTCGCCCAGAGAAGGATCGCTACACCGGCAACCTGGTGGTCGATGAATCCGCTTGTCTGCGTCACGTCAGTCGATCCGATAGAGTCGCGCGTGCTCGGCCATGGCGGCCCGTACGCCCTCGCCGTGGAGCAGCGCCGCTTGCTCGTGATCGAGTGCCGCAGGCCGGATCCGCGCGATCCAGCCCTCGCCATAGGGATCGGTGTGCACGATTTCGGGAGTGTCCGGCAAACGGGGATTGGTTTCGATGACCGTACCCGAGAGGGGTGACTTCACCGAAACGATCGATTTTGCGAGCTCAACCACCGCGACCGATTTCCCCTGCTCGATCGCCATGCCTACCGCTTTTGCCCGACACATGTAGATCTCGCCCGCGAGCGCGATGCCGAGCGAGGTGATGCCCACGGTGGCGGTGCCGTCGGGTGCGAGCCGCGCCCAGACCTGATGCTCGATCAGATAGTGCAGATCGGCGGGGAAGGCGAAGGCTTCGAAACGCGCAGTACTCATGGGATGCCACCGTCATCAGGCGATTGGCGGAGGGGAATGGGAGTCGAACCCACCCGGCGGCGCGTGGCGCCGCCCACCGGGTTTGAAGCCCGGCCGACCCACCAGGATCGTTTCCCCTCCGAGGTTTGCATGAAAAACGGCCTGCGCGCTCCTGTCAGTCAAGAAACAGCCGGCTGTCGGTACGAAGTCGATGCTCATCGCCCACGCGCCGCAGGAGTCCGGCCCGATCGAAGTATTCCAGAATCTGAATTGCCCGTTTTCTGCCCAGTGCTGTGGCGTCGCGAAAGGCTGCTGCGGTGACCGCCCCGTTGGCCGTGGCGAGATCTCTCGCGATAGCCGCCAGTCGTCGCAGGGTCGCCGTATCGTAGACCAGATCGCGTACGACCTGGTGCAGATCCCCGCGCTGTGCAAGGCGCGCCACCGCCACCCGCAGAAGCGGTTCGCTCTCGCCGGCATCGCGGGCCAGATCGCGCGCCCACGCGCCCTCATAGCCGGCGACCGCCAGCATGGGTGCGATCGCCTGTGCGATCCGCTCGTCCACCGCTGAGAGCCGCACACCGTGCTCAGGCAAATGGACAAAGCTGCCGCGAAGTACGATTCGGGCGTTCCGCTGCAGTTGCTGGAGGAGCGCGCGCCACAGCGGCTCGGCAAGCCTTGGCGCGGCCAGTCGGCGAAGGCGCGCACTGTCCGGACCCAACTCGTCGGGGTGCTGTTCGTGATAGTGGGTGAGCATGGCAAGCGCCTGCCCGGCATGCAGATCCCTGTGGGGAGCGCTGAGAGCGAAGATCGCCTCGCCGTCGCGCGCCGCCAGAGGGCTCGCGTTTCCGTTCTGGCTGGCTGTGGTGTCGGCGTGTGCGAGCCGATCGTGCGCAGAAATCGGCTCCGAGTCAGGCACCGACCCTTCGGCGCGATAGACCTGCGCCAGATCGATGCCGTTCGGCGCAGCGGCAATCCGCCCGGTATGTCGGGCTGCGCGATCAGCCAACGCGATCGCATCGAGTTCGGCCAGCCGCTGCGGGGTGCGGCGGTAGCGTGCGGGTGCAAAGGGATCGAGCACGCTGCCGCCCGCGATCGTGCGACTCGCCGAAGCATCGCGCAGCACCACGCGATCGCCACGCCAGGCGGCGACCTCATCGTGAAGGGCGAGTTGTACGCGCGCGGTACCACCCGGTGCAAGCGCCTCGCCTGCATCAAGCAGCGCCACCGTTCCGGTCACTGTCGTGGCGCCCAGATGAACATGTACCGCTGGGCCCGCGCGAAGCGCGCGGGGCTCCTCTTTCCATAGCCTCAGCGTGGCGTCGATCCGGCGGGTGGAAAGTGCGATCGGCGGAGCCACCAGCCACTGGCCACGGCGCAGACTTTCGCGGTTCACACCGGCGAGCCCGAGCGCACAGCGCTCGCCCGCGTGGGCAGAGAGAACCGCGCGGTTTTGCGCGTGAACACTCCGGACCCGGGCCCGAAGCATGAG
>JALREG010000045.1 GCA_023253905.1 Burkholderiaceae bacterium | reverse complement strand
AGAGCGAAGACGTCGACTTGCTGCTCTGTGATGATGACCGGGCCGAGGATCCAGACTGGGTCGAGCGATTCGCGGGCGCGCGCCACGAGCGGCCCGACGACATCATCTGTGAGGCGGGCTGGTTCGTTGACAGCGTTTCACCTCATCCGCGCACCGAGCTCGATTTGCCGCGTGTTCAGGTCTCGCCCCGTCTTGGCAAGAACCTCGCATACCGCCTGAAGCGCCTGCTCACGCTGCAGCGCTACACCCCCAAGATTCATATTTACTCGCAGTCGGGCTATGCCGACGTTTTCATGGGGGTCTACGGTGCAATGATGTCGCCGCGCGTCTTTCATCCTGACGCCTGGGAAATTCCCGACATCCTGTGGACGGTCGACGACGTGTGGCTCTCCGGCATGGCCCGCGCAAACGGCAACAAGGTCTGGGTCAATGCTGTCGCCCGCACCATGCCGCGCGACAGCCGCTTCGACCGCACCTCCGCGCTCAAGGACCACGTTGAGCAGGGGGTCGATCGCGACGGCGCCAACCGGATGTGTATCGACTACCTGCGCGATCGCTACGGCATCTGGCGCTGAGGCTTGCGCAGCACCGCGGTCATGTTCTCGGAAGCAAAATCGCGACGCCGGAAGTAAACCAGGTAAACCAGCGTGTTCAATGACCAACGGAACACCCGGCCGAGCAGTTTTCTCAGCCAGCGAACGGGGCTGGAGCTATAGAGCACCTGCGCCTGTCCGCCCGCAAACAGCAGTTCGGCTGATACCGCCCGGGCCAGGTATTCCACCTTGCCGCTACCCAGCACGGTGACGTGCGTGATGTCGCTGTTCTGATGGATGAGTCCAAAGGGTGAGTCGCCATTGGGAAAGCGCGCGATGAACACGCCCCCGGGTCTGAGCACCCGCATCACCTCGAGCAGCCAATTGCGCAACTGATCCTGCGGGATATGCTCAAGGACATCGAAGGCCACCACCAGATCGGCGCTTTGGTCTGCAAAGCCCTCAAATCCCTGCGCACACTCGGCGTTGAAACCTGCCTCGCGCGCGAGTCGAACCAGATCGGGGTTCACCTCCAGCCCAGACATCCGCCACTGCCGGTTTCGCCCGTACGCAAGAAAAGCACCGCTACCGAAACCCACCTCGAGCACATCCGATCCGGGGCCGAACTCGCGGCGGGCACGGTGCACCTCGGCATCAAAATATTTTGAGTCGGCCTTCTTGAGACGGGCGAAGTTCTCACCGCTCCACTGTTTCCATTCGAGGTAACCGGAGTCAAAAGCTGCGGGCGCCGCCGGCATAGCAGGCGGGAGGTTGTCCGAGGGCATAGGCGGTTCGCCAATCGCGAATGAAAGACGGAATTCTAGGCCTTGCGCGGCGCATGCGAGGCCGCTAATTGATAACCCGTTCGAGCTTCGATGATCGGCGCGACCGCAGCCAGCGTGCGCGCCGTGGCCCCTCGATGCTGCGCAGCAAACGCAAGCGCAGCGGCTGACATGGCCCGCCTGCGGGCCGGCTCGCCGAGCAGACGCACGCTCTCGCCCACGGCTCCAGCGGCGTCAGGCACGCGCAGTGCGGCGCCGGTCGCCACCGCATCCTCGCTGATGTCCTCAAAGTTGAAGGTGTGCGGCCCCAGCACGACCGGACAGCCCACCGCGCAAGCCTCGATCAGGTTCTGGCCCCCGAGCGGCGCAAGCGAGCCACCGATAATCGCCACGTCAGCGAGCGCATACCAGGCAAACATCTCGCCCATCGAGTCGCCGATGATCAGGTCCGCGTCAGCCCCCTCCGGCCCATCACGATCGAACGCCGAGCGTCGCTTCACCCGCCAGCCCTGCTCACGCGCGAGCTGAGCAACCGCATCAAATCGTTGGGGATGACGTGGGACCACCACCAGAAGCGGCCGCGCCGAATCGGACGCCGGCTCGCCGAGGGCGCGCCAGGCGGCTAGTAGCAGCGCTTCTTCACCATCGCGAGTGCTCGCGGCCATCACTATGCCCCGTGATGGTTTTCGAGAGAGCAAGCGCTCACGCCACAGTGCGCCCCGGGCCAACATCGGGGCAGGTGGGTCGATGTCGAACTTGAGATTGCCGATCGCCGGCACCGCCTCACGCCCCAGCTGCCCGAGGCGCAGCGCATCGGACTGGGTCTGTGCCAGCACCTGATCAAGGCTCCGCAGCGCAGGGCCAATCAGGGCCCGCCAGCGCAGGCCCTTACGAAGCGACCGCTCGGACAAACGCGCATTCGCGAGCACCACCGGTACCGAGACGCTACGGGCGGACGCCACCAGATTTGGCCAGAGTTCGGTCTCCATGATGATCCCCAGAGCCGGGCGGGCGCGCAACAGCATACGGCGCGTGGCACCCGGGTAGTCCCACGGCAACCAGGCCTGGCGCAGCCGCCCGGCCGCCACCAGATCCGCGAGCGCACCCGCGCCGGTCTCGCGGCCGGTCGGCGTCATGTGGGTAAGCAGAATCCTGAGGTCAGGCCAGCGCTCAAGCAGGGCCCGGATCAGCGGCTCGGCTGCGCGCGTTTCTCCGACCGATACCGCGTGCACCCAGACCAGCCGGGCCTCAGGGTCGGTCCTCGGACAGTAGCCAAAACGCTCGGCGATCGCAGCCAGGTAGCCTCGCTGGCGCAGTCCGCGCGCAACGAACCAGAGCAGCAGCGCGGGCGTAACGAGCCACCAGGCCACGCAGTAAAGGAGCCGCGCGAGTCGCTCACCGATGGTGATTCGAGCAATTGAGACCATGCTGGGGCCGGATGCTATGCTCTGGGAGCACCCTGGGCAAGCGCAGCGGTCCCGCGCAGGCTGACGCCATCGCCCGGGTTTCCCGGCTCGCTGTGCAGTCGCTCTGCGCAGTCCGATTGATCAAGCGCGTGCAATGCCGCTCAGTCCCAACCCCGAAGTCATCGTCTTCAATCTGAAAGCGCGCTACACCGGTGTCTCGGCCACGGTCAACGCACTGGTGCCGCTCCAGATGGCGCAGTGGCCGCTCGGCTACTGTGGCACGACGCTCTCAAACGGGGTGCAGGGAATAACGCTGCGCGAGGCAATCCAGATCTCACGCCGCCCGCCGCCAAGCCGGGCGTTTCGAATCTGGCATGTGCGCCGTGACCACGAAATGATGGCGGGCCTGTGGGCGCGCGACGTCCTGAGGCTCCCGATTCGACTGGTGTTCACCTCGGCCGCCCAGCATCGACATGGCTGGTTTCCGCGCTGGCTGATCTCCAGAATGAACGCGGTGATCTCCACCACCGACAAGGCGGCAAGCTTTGTTCCCAACACCACCGCGGTGGTCGCCCACGGCATTGACCTCACCCGGTTCAGTCCCCCGCCTGACAAACTGACCGCATGGGCAGAGAGCGGGCTGCCCGGCCGCTACGGCATCGGTGTGTTCGGACGCGTTCGTCCCGACAAGGGCACCGATATTTTTGTCGAGGCGATGATCGCGACACTGCCCCGATTCCCCGAGGCCACCGCCGTGATCGCCGGCCTGGCCCAGCCGCAACATCAGGCCTTCGAAGAAGCGCTCCGGCAGAAAATCGCAGCCGCTGGCCTCTCGCAGCGGATCGTCTTCCTTGGCGAAATCCCCGCATCGCAGGTCGCTGACTGGTACCGGCGCTGCCTCATCTGTGTGGCGTGTCCGCGCTATGAGCCGTTTGGTCTCACACCCTTCGAGGCGGCCGCCACGGGCTGTGCGCTGATCTGCTCGAGAACCGGCGCGTTTGAGGCGCTGGTGCAGCCCGGTGTCAACGGGCTCCTGATCGAGCCAGGCGATGCGAGCGGACTCGCGCGTGCGCTGTCCGACCTCCTTTCCGATCCTTCCGCCACGGCCGCGTTCGGCGGTCAGGCGCTCGCCCGCGTGAAGGCGCAGTTCACGCTTGAGCGTGAAGCGGAGGGCATCGGCGCGGTCTACCGGCAACTGTTCGCCGAGGCATGAGCAGAGCGATGCCCTCCTCTTTCAATGGCACGGCTTCAAACGCCGACCTCTCGCAACTCGACCGCGTCACCGTCATTGTCGTCACCTTCGAAAGCGCGCACTGCCTGCCGACCCTCGCCCCGCTACTGAAGGTTTGTCCTCATGTGATCATCGTCGATAACGGCAGCAGCGATGGCTGTACTCCGCTCGCGCGGTCCATGCTGCCGCATGCGGAAGTGATTGCACTGGAGCGAAATCTGGGGTTTGGCGCAGCCAACAATCGTGCGCTCGACCGGGTGACAACGCCGTTTGCGTTCCTCCTCAATCCTGATTGTGAGATTGAAGCTGAAGATCTGGCCATTCTGGTGCAAGAGGCCACGCGCTTCCCTGATGCAGCGATCGTCGCGCCACAATTGATCAATGCACGCGGCGAGCCCGACCTCAGTTACCGCTGGCCAAGTACGCGCTGGGTATCGAGGGGTCCGGGTGCGTCCGCTCCCGTCTGCGTGGGCTTTGTATGCGGCGCAGCCATGCTGTTCGTGATGGATAACATGCGAGGGGCTGATCGCTTTGACGAGCGATTTTTTCTGTACTACGAAGACGACGATCTGTGCCTGCGAATTTTCGAGCGGCAGCGCGCCATCGTTCTCATTCCACGCGTGACCGCCGTGCATCGATCGCGCGGCTCGGTGGGTGGCAGGCAGCGACTGCGCGCCGAATACCTGCGTGGCTATCATCACGCGCAGTCAAAGCTGCTGTTTGCCGAAAAGCATACCGGCATCGCAGCCGCGCGCAGCCTGCGCACGCGCACGCTGACCCTTGCCCTGGCTGGCTGGCCACTCAGACTGATTGCCTTCTCGCCCCGAATGCTCGCCCGCCTGAGCGGGCGAATCGCAGGTCTGACACGCTGGAGACCTCATGACTGATTCCAGAAGCCCCCGGCCGACACTTTGCATCGGCATTCTGGCCATGAACGAAGCACGCCGGATCGCCGCCTGCGTAGCGAGTGCATCCTTCGCAGATCAGGTGCTGGTGATTGATTCCGGCAGCACCGACGACACCCGGGACATCGCCGCTGCCGCCGGGGCTGAAGTTCATGTTTACGCGCAGTGGGAAGGCTTTGCCACCCAGCGTAATCGACTGCTCGCGCACGTCAGCACCCGCTACATTTTTTTTCTGGATGCCGACGAGGTTATTGCGCCTGCGCTTCGCGATGAAATACTCGAACTGATCGCGAGCGACCAACCGATCCGGGGCGCCATCCTCTGGAACCAGGTCGCTTATGGCCGACCGCTCAGCGCCATGAAATCCACCGGGGGCATCGAGCGACTTTTTCGCACTGATACGCTGCTCCGCTTCGAGGGGGTGGTGCACGAGGGCGCAGTGCTGAGCGATCCCTCACTGCCCGTCATCACAATGCGTAACCGGCTTCTGCATTACTCGCGCGAGACGGTCTACGACAGCCTGCTGAAGCTCGCGCAATATGTTCAGCTGGGCGCAGCCAAACGCGCAGCTGCCGGCAAGACCGGCGGGCTGTTGCGCGGCATGGGCTCGGCACTCGCCATCTTTATCCGGCTTTATTTTTTTCGACGCGGGTTTCTCTGCGGCGCTGAAGGATTCCTGTTCTGTTTTTTCATCGCGCTCGAGTGCTTTTTTCGCTATGCCGCGCTCAAGTATGATCGGGCGATTCTGAATGGCACGGTCAAGCGCTGAGCGCACTCATGCTGGCGCTTAACGCGACGGCCCAGCGGAACGCCCTCTCTCATGAAACTATCGCGAGTCTTTCAGTTCATTCACCAGGGTACCCTGCGCGTGCACTTCAGCCAGCACGGCGAAGACGTAATGCTGCACAAGTTGTTCGGGCGCAAGCAGTCCACCGGGTTCTATATCGACATCGGCGCTCACCACCCGTTCCGGCAATCCAACACGGCTTACCTGTGGCTGATGGGCTGGAATGGCGTGAACATTGATGCCAGCCGCGCGGCGATCGATCTCTTCAAGCGGGTACGCCCGCGCGATGTCAATCTGTGGACCGCCGTGGTTGATGACACCACCGCCGCGAACCAGACCCACATCACGCTCCACTCCAACATGGCGCTCGACCTCGGTGCCACGTGCGATCCAGAGTTCGCTAAACAGCGTGGCACCACGCGCACCGAGCAGGTGCCCTGCACCTCAATCACCGAGATCATCAACCGCTATGGCGCGGCAGCAGGCGCTGGTCTGGATCTGCTCAATATCGACATCGAAGGCTTCGATGAGCGCGCAATCGCGTCCATCGATCAATGGCAGGTTCGGCCGCGCGTCCTCTGCATCGAGATGGCGCAAAAGGATATTCGCGCGCTGCTCGACTCACGCACCTGCTACACCCTGGAGCATGCCGGGTACCTCCTGACCGACCGGATGGGGCAATCGGCAATCTTTCAGCGACAAGACGGCTGACGTGTCCGGAACGCTGCCCCGATTCCGGTCCGCGCAAGCCGCAGCAGGCGTGGCGCTCGTCCTGCTCGCACTGTCCAGTCTCAACTCCAAAATCGCAGGCACCTTATGGGGCCTCACGTTCATCGGCACCGCCATTCTCGCGGCTCGGCAACGCCCCTGGCCGGTAGCGGACGCGCTCGATAAGATCGCCCGCGTCTGGCTGGTGGCTACCGCACTCGGCCTAGCCCTCTGGATCGTGAGCGCAGCCATCTGGAATGAACTCTATCCACAGTACTCATCCGAGATCAACGCCGGCATCCGCCTGGTCACCGGCGCGCTCGCCGCCTATTGGCTCACCCGGGTGGTGCGCTTCAGGCGCAGCGCAACGGGGAGCCTTGCAATCACCGTTGCACTCTCGGTCGCCAGCCTGGTCGCGCTGGTCGTGGCGCAACTCGCCCATGAACGCGAACAACTGCCCAGTCACGCCATCGCCTGGGCCGCAGCCATGGGCCTCATCATCACGCTGCTGGCGGCTCGTGCTGCTGACAGCACCGAATCTGCGCGCAGTCGCGTAGTAGCGGCGCTGGGCGTCCTCTGCGGGGCAATCGCCGTCCTCGGTAGCCAGTCGCGTGGCGTCTACCCCGTGATTGTTTGGTGCGTCGCGGTGTTGCTCGTCAGCTGGTACCGTCGTAGCGTCAACCGCGCGCGCGTGCTGATCGTAAGCGCGCTGAGTGGGCTTGCCATCGTGATCGGCCTTGCGATCGCGATCGCCCATCCCGCCGACCCGCTTCGCCTGCGAGAAGCCGTTACCAGCGTTCAGCAGGTACGGGACACGCAGCAATACAACACCCCCACCGGCGCGCGGGTCTATCTCTTCACCCTCGCCTGGCAAACCTTCAAAGAGTCGCCCTGGATCGGCGTCGGCGCGCAGAATCGGCTCGCGCGCATCCATGGAAGCGGCCTGGGAGAGTCCGAGGCGAAGGCAGCGGCGCTTTGGCACGTGAGGGACATGGGTCATGTCCATAACGCTTATCTGCATCACGGGATGGACGGCGGCGTAATCTCGCTTTTTGGTTTCCTGCTCCCGCTGGGCGCGCTCGCGATGATGGCGGTCAGGCTGAGGCCACACTACCCCGCATCAGCCCTCCAGATGTGGGGCATTCTGTTTGTTCATGCGGTCAGTAACCTGACCAGCGTGAATCTGGCTCACAACTACTACGCGCTGATGCTCGTGATCAGCGTCGCCCTGGTACTTGTGCAGGCCCGACTGGCTGGCCCTGTTGAGCCGTCTCCCCGATAAGGTGTCCGATGCAACACGCCGAACCCAAACGTCTCGTTCGCAAGCTCTACAAGGCGCTGTCGCGTCTGGTCCTCGCCCACCCCGAGCGGGCAGGTCATGCGCTGCCATCGGTCGTTTCCTCGGCAGGCAGTACCCATGCTACCTCCCAAGCCCTCATCGATCTCGCGCTCCAGGCCGCAGCGCTCGCAGCGCGCACCCCAATCACAGGCTTTCGCCCCGAGCTCCCCGATAGCGTGCTTTATAACCGTTATCCGGGCGAGCACTATCGCTTGCTGAAAGCGATGGTCACCTTGCTCGAGCCCGAGTCCATTATTGAGATCGGCACGTTCACAGGCATGGGCTCCTTCGCGCTCGCTCAGGCCGCGCGCGGGCAGCTTCATACCTTTGATGTGGTGCCCTGGCGCAACTTCGAGAGCCATCTCAGCGACAGCGACTTCTCCGGCGGCAGGGTGATCCAGCACCTTGCCGATCTCGCCGACCCCGATCAGTTCAAAATCCACCAGCCCCTGCTCGACGCCTCAACATTCATTTTTCTAGATGGGCCGAAAGATGGCAGCTTCGAAGCACGACTGCTCTCACAACTCACGCGGCTCTCGCCCTGCGCCGGTCGCATCCTGGTGATCGATGACATCCGGTTCGTGAACATGCTCGACAACTGGAACGCGATCGCCTCACCGAAACTCGATCTGACATCGTTCGGGCACTGGAGCGGAACCGGGCTTGTTGACCTCTCTGAGCCCCTGCGCCTTAATTGAGCGATTGAGCGCAGCGCGCAACGGGCGCTGCGCCCGGTCAGAACGGTAGCACCGCGCCGGGCTTTTCACTCAGGATCGCGCGCCTGAAGTCGGCCTGAATCCGCGCCAGCCCCTCACGCGTATCGGATTCAAACCGGAGCACCACCACCGGCGTGGTGTTGGAGGGGCGTGCAAGCCCAAATCCATCGGGATATTCCACCCGGATACCGTCGATGGTGATGACCTCGGTGCCAGCTGGGAAGCGCGCATTGCGCTTGAGGGCGTCCACCAGCGAATGGTTCTCTCCCTCAGCGGTGGCGAGTTGAAGCTCGGGGGTGGTGATGGAGTCGGGCAAGCCCTCAAGCACTGTACAGGGGTCGGCGTGGCGCGAGAGAATTTCCAGCAGTCGCGCACCGGCATAGAGGCCATCGTCAAAGCCATACCAGCGTTCTTTGAAAAACAGATGCCCGCTCATCTCGCCTGCGAACGGGGCACCCGTTTCTTTTAATCGCGCCTTGATCAGCGAATGGCCCGTGCGCCACATGGTGGGACGCCCGCCATGTTGGCGAATCCAGCGTGCGACATTACGGCTGCACTTCACGTCGTAGATGATTTCCGCACCCGGGTTACGCGACAGCACATCAGCGGCAAACAGCATCAGCTGCCGGTCCGGATAGATGATGTTGCCCGCCTTGGTCACCACCCCCAGCCGATCACCATCGCCATCAAAGGCAATGCCGAGTTCAGCATCGGTTTCGCGCAGACACCGGATCAGATCCTGCAGATTTTCAGGGTGAGCGGGATCGGGGTGGTGATTGGGAAAATTGCCATCGACATCGCAGAACAACTCGATCACCTCGCAGCCGAGCGCGCGAAACAGCCGCGGCGCGAGGGCACCCGCCACACCGTTTCCGCAATCAATGGCGATTTTCATCGGCCGGGACAAACGAACATCTGAGGTGATGCGGGCGAGATACCGGACAGTGAGGTCCACCTGACGTAGCGTACCTTGGCCGCCTGCAGGCGCAGTCGACGGCCCGCCGCTTTCAATAGCCTGGCGAAGCGCGGTAATGGCCTCGCCATAAAGGGCGTCTTTGCCCACCACCATCTTGAGCCCGTTGTAGTCGGGCGGGTTGTGGCTACCGGTTACCGCAACGCCGTTGCCGGTGTTCAGTTCGAAGGTGCCGTAATAGACCACCGGGGTCGGCGCCATGCCAATGTCAATGACATCTAGCCCAGTTGAGAGAATGCCTCGCGCAAGCGCGGCCGACAGGCGCGGACCCGAAAGGCGGCCGTCGCGACCGATCACAAACTCACGCTGGCCAGCGCGGCTCGCAAGCTGCCCCAGCGCTCGGCCCACCTGCTCGACCACCGCCTCGGTGAGCGTGTGATCGACGATGCCACGGATATCGTAGGCCTTGAAAATTTCAGGATGATGGAGGGTCGATGTCATGGGAGCTTGAAGGGAGGCTGGAGGATTCACTGCGCCAATCGCCTGAGGGGAACCACGCGGGCCACCGCCGGGTCGATCGCCCCGGCCGTCGACATGAGGAGGTCGCGCACTGCGGATTCGTCTTCGGATCGAACGCCCTGGATCAGTAGCGACACCTTGGTGTTCAGCACGCGGGCGGGGTCGACAGGCTCACTCACCCGCATGATTTTAGGATGCGCGGTACCCTCAACCTGACTCTGCGACAGCGCGAGCTCCTCGTAGAGTTTTTCACCGCGCCGCAGCCCCGTGATCACAATTTCAATATCGCCATTTGGATTGTTCTCATCGCGCACGGTGTGCCCAGCGAGCCGGATCATGTTACGTGCGAGATCGATGATTCGAACCGATTCACCCATATCCAGCAGGAAAATTTCACCGCCACCCGCCATGCTGCCCGCCTGAATCACGAGCTGCACCGCCTCATGGATCGACATGAAATACCGGGTGACCTCGGCATGCGTCACCGTGACCGGCCCGCCGTGTGCGATCTGCTCTTTGAAGAGCGGAATGACCGACCCCGACGAGCCGAGCACATTTCCGAACCGGACGGCGCAGAAACGCTGACGCCGGTGCTCATCGCGCGCTCTTCTTGCAAAGTCCTGCAGGATCAGTTCCGCCCATCGCTTGGTCGCCCCCATCACATTGGCGGGTCGGACGGCTTTGTCGGTGGAAATGAGCACAAAGGTTTCAACGCCGTGGTCAAACGCGGCCTGCGCCAGCGTCTGGGTGCCCAGCACGTTGTTGCGTACACCCGCGAGCACATTCTGCTCAACCAGCGGCACATGCTTGTGGGCAGCAGCGTGATAGACGCTCTGGATACGGTAGTCGCGCATCAGGCGGTTGACCAGTTCGCGATCGCCCACCGAGCCCAGATGACTCAGCACCTCGCAGGTGGCAATCGGCCGCAGAACGCGATCAATCTCATAGAGCGCCGCCTCGGACATTTCAAGCAAGATGAGCCGCGAGGGCTTGAGCGCGGAGACCTGGCGACAGATTTCCGAACCGATGGAGCCGCCCGCCCCGGTAACCAGCACCACCTTGCCCGTCACGCATTGACCGAGGAGTGATGGGTCGGCACCGACAGGGTCTCGACCAAGCAGATCGCTGATGTCCACCTCGCGCATCATGCTCACCAGATGTCGCCCGGAGGCGATATCGGCCAGCGCCGGAAGAATGCGTACCCGCAGCGCGAAGCCTTCAAGGAGCGTCACCACTTCGCGTCTGCGCGCGGGCGTGGCGTTGGGCAGGGTGACGATCACATCGCGGATGTCGAAGGTTTCGATCAGCATCGGCAGCTCAGCCGGGGAATAGACGCGCAGTCCGCTGATGTCCTTGCCATGCAGCGCGACGTCGTCGTCGAGGTAACCGGCTGGAAACAGATCGCGCCCCCGTCGAAGCGAGGCCGCGAGTTGGCGCCCCGCAGTGCCTGCGCCATAAATCAGCGCCTGGCGCCCTGCAAAGCGCCGGTGAAGCGGCATCCAGAGCAGGGTGCGGGCGATAAAGCGCGAGGCCACCACGAACCCGGTTCCCAATAGCCAGTAGAGTACCGGGACGGTACGCGGCAGTCCCTGGATTCCCGTCATCTGGGTGAGGAACGCGAGGCCCGCCCACAGCACCGCAGCAAGGGTCATCCCCTTGGTAATGGCCCAGAGCGCGTGTTCACCGACAAAGCGAATGATGGAGCGGTACAGGCCGAAGCGCAGAAACACCGGAATGGCGATGAGCGGGGCGGCTGCAATCAGCAGCCACTGCTCCGCGTTGGGGAGGAAGGTCTCGCCCATACGAAGCCAGTATGCCGCGGCGGCAGCAGCAAGCAGCAGGATGAGATCGACGCCCATCATCGCCCACTGCTTGGCTGGTCGACTCAAACCCAGCAGTCGTGTGATCGCCCGATTAAACACTGAAGCCACCGGCATCGGTGAATGGTCCTATGGAAACGCCGCGCAGCCGAAGAATATACACTTCGCTCCTGCGACCGATCGCCACGCCCGCACCCGCCGCAGCGCGCGTTCGCGGAAAACTGCCCAGATGTCGAGCAAAGCGGTGGGCGTAATCCGCCCGTTTTGCCCAGGCCTCAAAACCAACGCCAGGAATCAGATAAGACCGATGCTGCGTATTCTCGATGTTGTGCTTGCAGCCATCGGACTGGTCGTCTTCGCACCCGTCATGCTGATTCTTCTGGTGCTGGGATACTTTGATACCGGTGCGCCGATCTTCACCCAGGTTCGCGTGGGGCAGCACCAGCAGCCTTTCACGCTGATCAAGTT
>JALREG010000024.1 GCA_023253905.1 Burkholderiaceae bacterium | reverse complement strand
GCAGTTCCAGAAAGGATTCCAGCAGCAGATCACTGCGCAGCAGCGTGCCGTCCAGATCGACATACAAGGGCAGTGCAGCCGCGCCGTGCGCGCGAGCAGCAGTTTCAAGTGATCGTTGATCTCGGTCATGGTGCCGACCGTGGAGCGCGAGGTGCGCACCGGATTGGTCTGATCGATGGCGATGGCAGGCGGCACCCCCTCGATCCGGTCGACCTGCGGTTTATCCATGCGGTCAAGGAACTGGCGCGCGTAGGCCGAGAAGGTCTCGACGTAGCGGCGCTGACCCTCAGCGTAGAGCGTATCGAACACCAGCGAGGATTTCCCGGAACCCGATACCCCGGTCACCACCACCAGTTCGCCGGTTGGGATGTCGAGGTCGATATTCTTGAGATTGTTCTGGCGGGCGCCGCGAATGCGGATCGCCGGCGACTCAACCGGAGGCTTTGACACGATGTGGTTTCTGCGAGAGGGGGAGGGGGGCGGCGAGACGGCCCGTTTGGGGCACGCCTGAGTGTATCAGCGCGACCTTTTCGGGCCTGAAAGGCCCCGAGCCGTGCGGGTTCGTCGAACCGCTTGCCGGGACCGCTAGAATTCGGCGTGTGTCGTTCAATCCAGTCAACGCTTATTCAATGTCGCTTTCATCCGAGTCCAGGACTGACCTGCCGTCTGATCCGGCGCCCACCCGGCACTACTCCCGTCCGCTTGCCGGTTTGTTGGCGCTGGTTTTCGGCTGGCTGGGACTGCATCGCTGGTATCTGGGGGTGCGCGGCGCGTGGCTGTATCCCATGCTTTCGATGCCGCTGATGGGCTGGGCGCTGCGTACCGACCCCTGGTTCCGTCAGCCTGGATTCTTTGCCTTCAGCCTGATCGTGGTGATCACCCTGGTCGAGGCGATCGTGATCAGCCTCACGCCGGATGCGCGCTGGGATTCGCGGTTGAACGCGAACTCGGGACGGGTGTCGGCCAACCGCTGGGCACCCGTTTTCATCGCCATCGCTTCCCTTATTGGCGCAGCGATGCTGGGCATGTCTGTGATGGCGATTGCGCTGGAGGGCTGGTTCAATGCCCGCCTCGGGCGCTGACGGCCCGCTCGATCACGCTTCTTTTTCCTGGCGACCCGCTCATGAGCACTGACCTGATCTTTCGCGACGATGCGTATCTGCGCCACTGCGAGGCCCGGGTCATCGCGGTGACTGAACGCGGTGTCGAAACCGACCGCACCGTGTTCTATCCCATGGGTGGAGGTCAACCGGGCGATACGGGCGCTCTGATTCGCGCCGACGGCTCGCCGCTTCGCATCATCGATGCGCGTAAAGGCGACACCACCGATTCGGTCGTGCATGTTCCAGAACCCGGACAGGCCTTACCTGTGCTGGGGGAAACAGTCAGACTGGAACTCGACTGGGAGCGCCGCTACGCCCACATGCGCATTCACACCAGCCTGCATGTGCTGTCCTGCGTGGTCGTGGCACCGGTTACCGGCGGTAACATTGCGGCCGATCGCGGCCGGCTCGACTTTGATATCGACATGAGTCTGCTTGATGCGGCGCGCATCGAAAGCGGTGTCAACGAACTGATCGCTCGCGCAATCGATACCGAAACCGTCTGGATCACCGACGAGGAACTCGACGAGCGGCCGGAACTGGTGAAAACCATGTCGGTTCAGCCGCCGCGCGGTGCGGGGCGAGTACGCCTGTTGCGCATCCCTGGCATTGATCTGCAGCCCTGCGGGGGCACCCATGTGAAAAACATCGGCGAAATCGGCCCGATCAAGGTGCTGCGCATTCGAAACGAAGGCCGGCGGAACAAACGGGTTGAAGTGGGGTTCGCTTGAGCCCGGTGGTCAATATGGTGATGGAGCAGGTGTTCCCCAAGCCCTTCCCTGCGCGCTCCACCGTGGGGGTGGCGAGCTTGCCGCGCGGTGCGCAGTTCGAGGTTGAAGCGGTCATGGTTCTGCCCGGGTAACGCGTGCCCCGCGACCGCTCCCAGGCGCCCGCCAAGCCGGGGCCATCCGCTCTGGATGCGTTTGCGCGACTGGGCGTACGGCGCGAGATCGATCTGCTGCTGCATCTGCCATTGCGCTACGAAGATCTGACCGTGGTGGTGCCCATCGCTTCGACTCGCACCGGCGACAGTGCGCAGGTGGAGGGCACGGTGCGTACCAGCCGCGTCGACGGTCGCCCGCGCCGGATGCTGCGCGTGGAGATCGAAGATGAGAGCGGGTCGCTCACGCTTCGCTTTCTCCACTTCACCCCGCCGCAGCAGCGGCAGTTCGCGCCCGGGGCGAGAGTACGCGCCTACGGAGAGGTTCGCGCGAGCCTGTTCGGCGGCGAGATCGTGCATCCACGCTATCGTCTGGTGGGCGATGGTGCGCCCATTCCGCAGCAACTCACCCCCGTCTATCCGACGGTGGCCGGAATCGGTCAGGGACTGATCCGATCGGCGATCGCACGCCGCCTGCGGACGCTGTCATTGCCGGAGACGGTGCCGCCCGGCGTCATTGCCCGGCTCGAGCTGCCTTCCCTCACCGATGCGCTAAAGCTCCTCCACGCGCCGCCACCCGACGCGTCGACCGCCGCGCTCGAGGAGCGGAGCCTGCCTGCCTGGCGGCGGGTGATCTTCGACGAACTGCTCGCGCAGCAACTCTCCCTGCGGCGTGCCCGCGCGGCACGTGCCGATCTGCGCGCTGGTCCGCTTCGAGAGGGGGCCCTCGCCGAGCGGCTGAGTGCGGCGCTGCCCTTTGCACTCACCGCAGCGCAGCGTCGCGCCGCCGCGGAAATTGCGCGAGACCTCGCCCTCGAACAACCCATGAACAGGCTGCTGCAGGGCGATGTAGGAAGCGGCAAGACGGTGGTGGCCGCGCTCGCCGCCTGTCAGGCGATCGGCAGCGGCAGTCAGGTGGCCATGATGGCGCCCACCGAGATCCTGGCCGAACAGCATCTTCGCAAGCTCGGGCCCTGGCTCGAACCGCTAGGCCTCCGCGTGGGCTGGCTGGCCGGCTCCCTGCGCGAAGCCGACAAACGCGCGGTTCGGGCGGCGGTTGAAGCGGGCACTATCGACCTGCTGGTGGGCACGCACGCGCTGATCGAAGAGTCAGTGAAGTTTGCACGGCTGGGTCTTGCGATCATCGATGAGCAGCACCGTTTCGGCGTCGCGCAGCGTCTGTCCCTGCGCGAGCGCGCAGAACTCCTCGCGCATCAGCTTATGATGAGCGCAACGCCCATTCCGCGCTCGCTTGCGATGAGCTACTACGCTGATCTGGATGTATCGGTGATCGATGAATTACCCCCCGGGCGCACGCCGGTTGTAACGCGTCTGGTGTCGGACGCACGACGAGACGAGATCGTCGAGCGCGTTCGGATGGCGGCCGAGGACGGCCGGCAGGTGTATTGGGTGTGCCCGCTGATCGAAGAGTCCGAGGCGCTCGAGCTGCAGACTGCAATCGATACACATGCGGCGCTCTCTGAGGCGCTCGATCCCATCGCGGTGGGCTTGCTTCATGGCCGCCTCGCGCCCGCGGAAAAGCAGCAGGTGATGCGCGATTTCTCCGAGGGCCGAATTATGGTGCTGGTCGCGACGACAGTGATTGAAGTGGGCGTGGATGTGCCCAATGCGTCGCTGATGGTGATCGAACATGCCGAGCGGTTTGGGCTCGCGCAGCTCCACCAGTTGCGTGGCCGC
>JALREG010000322.1 GCA_023253905.1 Burkholderiaceae bacterium | reverse complement strand
CGGTGCACCGGTGGCACGCACCGCCTCCACCTGCTTGAGGGAGATTTCCTCGATCGCCTCGGCAAACAGCTTGCCGATGAAGCCCACCGAGGCGACAGTAAGCGTGAGGATGCCGGCGAGCGCACCAAAGCCCACCGCTTTGACAAACAGGATGGCCACGATCACCGGATGAAAGGATCGGCAGAGGGCCACGACCGCCCGTGCAGGCCAGCTGACCCAGGCGGGCATCAGGTTGCGCGCGGCGAGAACCCCCAGCGGGAGCGAGAAGACAATGCCTGCGCACGAGGCAAGAATCGCAATTTCCAGACTTTCGGTAAGGCCGCGCACCATGCTGTCGGCCTGCAGGATCTCGGGTGGAAACATCCGCCCCAGAAAGCGCTGGCCGTTGTCGATTCCGATCACGAAACGCTCGACGCTGAAGTCGAGGCGCTGCGCGGCAAACGCGACATAGAGCGCGAGCGCGACCCAGCCGAACACGGCCCAGGGGCGACGCGCGAAGGCTAACTTAGCCAACCCTCACCACCATAAATCGCGCGAAGCTGCGAATCGGTGAGCCCGTCGGGGCCACCGTCGTAAATGATGGACCCTTCGGCCATGCCGATGATGCGGCTTGCAAAGCGCCGCGCCAGATCGACATCGTGCATGTTGACGATGACCGGCACGCCCAGGCTTTCGCCCAGATGCGCGAGGAGCTGCATGATGTCAACGGATGTTCGGGGGTCAAGCGACGAGGTGGGCTCATCGGCGAGGAGCAGCCGCGGGTTCTGCATCACCGCCCGGGCGATGCCAACGCGCTGTCGCTGTCCGCCCGAGAGGCCATCGGCGCGTCGGTGCTCAAACCCAGACAGGCCGACGATATCGAGCAGCTCGAACGCGCGGTCGATGTCTGCGCTCGGATAGCGGCGAAGCCAGGCCTTCCAGGCGGGCACGTAGCCCAGCCGGCCGCAGAGCAGGTTCTCCATTACCGACAGGCGCTCCACCAGGTTGTACTCCTGGAACACCATGCCAATGGTGCGGCGTGCTACGCGCAACTGCCTGCGATCGAGCTTCACCAGGTCGCGCCCCTCGAACACGATCGACCCCGACGTGGGCTCCACCAGCCGGTTGATGCAGCGGATCAGCGTGGACTTGCCGGTGCCGGAGGCGCCGATGATGGCAGTGAGCCCGCCCGAGCCGATGTCGAGCGACACGCCCCGCAGCACCGGCTTACCCGGCAGGTATTCCTTGGTGAGCCCGCGGATCGCGAGCGCTGCACTGGCATTCAAGACGATTACTTGCCCTGGGCCTTGGCCTTCGCCTCGGCTGCCTTCCGGCGCGCTTCCTCTTCGCGTTTGGCCTCTCGTTCGTAGGCCGCACCATTGAATTTTTCGCCACCGGCTTCGGCGACTTCGCGAACCACCGCCCACTCCTTCTGATAGGTCACCGGGAAGAACCGGTCGGCGCCGTCAAAGGCCTTCTTCATCTCGTCGGTGAAGCGGTAATCATAGAAGCACTTGAGCATGCGGTCGCGTAGCGCCGGCTCGAGATCATGGGCGTAGGCAAACGACGAGGTTGGAAATTTGGCGCTGCGGTAAATCACCCGGAAGTCATCCTCTTTGATTTGCCCGCGGGTGGCCATGCGGTGAAAGACGTCGGAGGCAACCGCTGCAGCTTCGTAGTCGCCCGAGCGCACACCCAGCACGGACTGGTCGTGCTTACCCGAGAACAGGATGTTGTAGTCCTTGCCGGGATTGAGTCCCTCGCGGGGAAAGAGCGCCATCGGCGCCATGTGGCCTGAATTGGACGAGGGCGAGGTGTGGGCCACTTTCCGGCCCTTCAGATCAGCGAGCTTCTGAAACGCCGATTCTTTCCGCACGATCACGATCAGGTTGTAGCCCTGGAACTCTTTTTCGTAGCCCTTTACGGCAAAGGGCACCGCGCCCGCGATGTTGACCGCAAAGGCGGTGGGGCCGGTGGAAAACCCGCCCACGTGCAGGCGACCCGAGCGCATGGCTTCAATTTCCGCGGCATTCGACTGAACCTGGAAGAACACCACCCGCTTGGCGGTGCACTGTGCGAGATGGTCGGTGAAGGGCTTGAAGACTTTTTCGTAGACGGCGGGGTCTTCCACCGGGGTGTAGGTGAAGACCAGTGTGTTGGGGTTCTTGTACCGCTTGGGATCCTTGGGGGGATCGGCGACCATGTCGCGATTTTCGTCGCAGTACTGCGGGTCGAGGTCACCACGATGGCTGCAGGTGTCCTGCGCAGAGGCGCTCGCGCAGGCGGTAAAGAACAAAATCAGGGCGGCGAGTTTCTTCATGAACGGGCTCCCGGCGGCCTGACGGCCAGGGTGGGTGGATGATCAAACCGGTTGTATCGGCGTCATGATAAGAGACTATGGGGTGGCGGGTACTGAAACGTCTGGTTCGGCGGGCGGGCTTGATCGGGGCGCCGCAGCGCCTGACAATCGCGGGTTCCGACAGGGTAACGAGCCAGGCGCGCGGAACGCGGTAGGCCGATCTGCCCGATTGGCTGGACGGTTCGCCCTGGTTTGAACAGCGGCGGCCGAACTCTTCTGAAAGGACCACGCTGATGCTTTCCGCCCAGGACAACGCGCTTCTGAATGCAAGCGGCCCCGGAACCGTCATGGGTGAGTATCTCCGGCGCTATTGGCATCCGGTTGCATTGAGCGAAGAAGTGCCGGAGGCGGATTGCACGCCGGTCCGGGTGCGGGTCCTGGGCGAAGACTGGGTGCTGTTTCGCGATTCCGCGGGCCGCACGGGCCTACTGGACCCGGCCTGCGCGCACCGCGGCGCGAACCTGTTCTACGGTCGGAACGAGGAAGGGGGGCTGCGCTGCGTCTATCACGGCTGGAAATTTGCCACTGACGGCGCTTGCATCGATATGCCCAATGTACCGCCGGGCTCGGCGCTACACGGCAAGATGCGTATCCGGGCCTGTCCCACCGCAGAGTTTGCCGGCATGGTCTGGGCCTATCTGGGCCCCGAGGGCGCGCGTCCGGTAAGCGTGCCGCAGCTCGAAGCGGGGCTCGTGCCGGCCTCTCACCGCTTCGTCACCAAGCGGCTGGTTGAGTGCAACTGGACGCATTCCATGGAAGGTGCACTCGATACCGCGCATTTTTCGTTTCTGCACATGCCCGCGCCGGCGCAATTGCGCGATGACAATCCGGCTGTGGCAGCCGATGTCGCGCGGCTCAGGTGGCTGCGAAACGACCCCATGCCGCGGTTCAAGCTGATTGACCATGCGGTGGGGTTCCTGATCGGGGGGGCCCGCCATGCCGATCCGGGAGACCACTATTGGCGTCTCACCCAGTACATGTTGCCCACCCACTCGATCACGCCCTCGGCGATGCCCGGTGAAACCCTTTATGGCTATACCTGGACGCCGATCGATGACAGTCGCTGCTGGATCTACACCTACGCCTGGCACCCTGATCGTCCGCTCGGAGAAGTCGAACGCGAACGCTACGCGAAGGGAGGTTACGGCCAGTTCGCAGAACTCGGCGAAGCCTATGTCCCGCTTCGGAACCGCGGCAACGACTACCTGCTGTCGCGTGAGGAGCAGCGCACCACCTCGTTTACCGGCGTCCGCGGCATCGCCGAGCAGGACCAGATGGCGCAGGAGAGCCAGGGCGTGATTGCCGATCGCACGCGCGAACACCTGACTGCTACCGATATCGCAATCGTTCATTTTCGGCGTCTCATCCTCGGTGAGGCGCGCGCGCTTGCCGCCGGACAGGCACCCGCCGCACCCGGACGCGCTGAGGCGTACCGCGTGCGTGGGGGCGGTGCGCATACACCGGCGAGCCAGTCGCTTGAGCAGGTGATGGAGACCCGCTTTGGCTCGGCCTCCGGCCTGATCGCCTGAGGCGCGGGCGCATCTGACCCGATGATTCGAACACCACCAGGAGATCAAGATGAGTCGTTTTCGCAAACTGGGCGCGCGTGCAGCGGCCGCTGCCCTCGGGATGGTGCTGACTGCGGCGGGGGTGAGCATCCCCGCCCAGGCCCAGCAGGCCGCCTCCAAGCCGATCAGCGTCATCGTCCCGTTTTCCGCAGGGAGCGCGAGCGATGTCATCGGCCGATTCCTGCTCGATAAGGTGGCCGCCAACAGCGGTCGAAGTTTTGTCTATCTGAATCGGCCGGCGGCAGGCGGTAATGTGGGCACGCTCTCGGTGGTGCGCGCCGAGCCCGACGGGCTCACGATCGGGTTCAGTACCTCGGGCCCGCTCGCGGTGAACAAGATCCTCAACGCCGAACTCGGCTACGACCCGGAGAAGGATCTGCAGCCGATCGGCGTGGTCGCCGTGCTACCCAACATCGTGGTGGTGAGTGCTGAGCTGCCGATCGATTCGCTCACCCGCCTGATTGATTATCTGAAGAAGACGCCCGACGTGGGCTACGGTTCGGTGGGGCCCGGAAGTTCCCAGCACCTGGCGGGCGC
The DNA here is from genome assembly GCA_023253905.1 of Burkholderiaceae bacterium. Next base: position 6,566 of record JALREG010000322.1, on the reverse strand, counting down.
CTTCTTCGAGCAGTTGATTGGCGCCCGCATGACCCATGTGCCTTACCGGGTGACGGGCAACCTGGTAACCGATCTGGTGTCGGGCCGGGTACCCGTCAGTTTTCAGCTGTTGCCCAACGTGCTGGGCTCCATTCAGGGCGCGAAGGTTCGCCCCCTCGCTGTGGCGGCCAAATCGCGGCTGTCTGCGCTACCCAATGTGCCGACGGCGGCCGAGGCGGGGCTGCCCGAGTATGAGTCGGCTGCGTGGTTTGCGCTGATCGCGCCGCGCGGCATTCCCCGTGCCTATGTTGATCGGCTCAATGCTGATGTCAACGTGGCGCTTCGCGACCCCGCGGTGCGCAGCCGCTTCTCTGATCTGGGCGCCGAGCCGCGCGAATCTTCACCCGAGGATATGACGCGTGTCATGGCCGATGACATCGCGAAGTGGGGGGCGATCATCAAGAAAGGCGGTATTTCGCTTACCCAGTAGACCGCCCACCGGTCATTCGTCTGAACAGCCCGGCAACGCCGCCGGGCGCGATCCAGAGGGCAAGCAACAGACAGGCGCCGTAGATTGCCCAGGCCGCTTCGCGCGACACCTGCTCGGCACTGTGTGGCACGAACTGCACGAACAGGGCTCCCACCAGGCTGCCGGTGATCGAGGCGAGGCCGCCCACGACGATGCCGACCAGGAGTGAAATCGACAGAAACATGTCGAAGCTGTCGGGCCCCACATAGCGAACCGTGATGGCGCTGAGCGCTCCTGCAATACCGGCAAACATTGCACTGATTCCGAACAGCTGGGCCTTGAGTTGTGCGCTGTGCACGCCAATGGTTGCGGCGGCGGTGGGATGGTCGCGAAGGGCGCGCATCGCAAGGCCCAGCTGTCCGCGTACGAGCCGGTGGGTGAGCACGATGCCTGCGAGGAGCGTGACCAGAGCAAGCGCGTAAGCCCAGCGCTCCGCCGACAGCGGCCAGAGCGCAGGCGCCTGTGCTGCATCGAGGACCAGACCGTTGCTGCCGCCAGTCCAGGGCGCGAGCATGGGATGTTTCAGGATCTGGGGCACCGCGACCGCGAGCGCAAAGCTTGCGAGCGCCAGATAGAGCCCTTCGAGCCGCGCCGCGGGCAGACCGAAGAGCCAGCCTGCGGCAAAGCAGAGGGCGGCACAGCCCGGCAGGGTGAGCCAGTCGGGTAGTCCCATCTGCTGCATGAGCCATGCGCTACAGTAGGCGCCCAGCGCAAAGAATGCGCCGTGCCCGAGCGAGATCTGCCCGCACCAGCCGGTGAGGAGATTGAGTCCCAGCATGGCAATCGCGAGCACGCAGACCTGGGTGAGCTGAAAGAGCCGGTAGTCCGACACCAGCCAGGGGGCGGCCAGGGCGAGCCCAAGCGCGATCATGGCCCACAGTCGGCGAACGCTGTCCGTGCGGTGACGGGATGTCATCCGTTCATACTCGTGAAACCTGCGCGCGGGCGAAGAGCCCGGCAGGGCGGACCAGCAGCACCGCCACAATGAGCCCGAGCGCGAAGCTCAGTTTGAGTTCCGGGCCAATCAGCCAGGCGCCCACCAGTGCGTCCAATAAACCCACGATCAGCCCACCCGCTGCCGCACCCCAGGGATTGTCAATGCCACCCAGCAGCGTGGCGGCAAACCCGTACAGAAGGACACCCGCCATCATGTTCGGGTCGAGATAAACGATGGGGGCGATCATCATCCCGGCGCATGCGCCAAGGGCACCTGCCAACCCCCAGCCAAGTGCAAGCATGCGCCCCGCAGAAATGCCAACCAGCCGGCTTGAGACAGGGTTCTGCGCGACCGCGCGCATGGCGAGCCCCAGCCGGGTGTAGCGAAAGAAAAGCCATACCGCTGCCAGTTCAAGGAGCGTGAGTGCCACCACACCCGCCGCATGGCCCGACAGGTAGGGAAAGCCGGGGAGCGCGCCAGCCGGAAACGGGCTCGGAAATTCCCGCAGTACCGGGGTGAATAGCCACGAGGCAAGGCTATGAAAGATCGACAGGAGCGCCACGAAGACGATGACGGTCGCAAGCGGCTGCGAACGCGCAATCGGCGAGACGATCAGGCGTTCGATCGCAAACGAGGCGATGAACGACACCACCAGCGTTGTCGCAAAGGCAGTCCAGTAGCCAAGCCCGGCTTCGATCAGCGCGAGCGCGATATATGTTGAAAACATCGCCATCTCGCCTTGCGCGAAATTCAGGTGATGGGTGCTTCGCCACACCATCACCAGTGCAACGGCAAGACTCGCGTAGATCGCGCCTGCGGTGAGGCCGGCGAAAAGCTGGTGAAGAAAAATATCGGCGGTCATTTCAATCAGTCGCCCAGATAGGCCCGCTGCACGCGCGGGTCATCCCGCAGCGCCTGCGCCGACCCGCCGGTGACGAGTTGTCCGGCTTCGAGCAGATAGGCGCTGTCTGCGAGCTCGAGCGCCGCATGCGCGTTCTGTTCCACCACCAGCATCGCCATCTGCTCCTCATTGCGGAGGGTGGCCAGTGCCTCAAAGAGCTCGCTCACCAGCTTCGGTGCGAGGCCGAACGAGGGCTCATCGAGGAGCAGCAGCTTGGGTCGCGACATGAGCGCGCGGGCGATGGCGAGCATCTGCTGCTCACCGCCTGACAGGGTGCCCGCCTGCTGACGCAGGCGTTCTTTCAAACGGGGAAAGCGCTGGAACATTCGTTCGCGATCCGCGGTGATACCCGCTCGGTCGCGTCGCAGCCAGGCGCCCAGCTGGAGGTTCTCGTCCACAGTCAGGTGAGCGAAGGTGCCACGCCCCTCGGGCACATGCGCGACGCCTCGCTGCGCGATTGACTCAGGCGGCAGGCCCGACAGCGGGCGCCCGTCAAGCCGAATACCACCAGCGCTCTCGACCAATCCGCTCACCGCGCGAAGCAGTGTCGTTTTGCCCGCGCCGTTTGCGCCCAGGAGCGCGACCACCTGTCCGGCTTCGATCGACAGCGTGATGGCTTGCAGCACCGTGATGTCGCGATAGCCGGCGAAGAGATTCTCAATGACCAGGAGCGCACTCACTGGCGCGTCCCCAGCCACGCGGCAATGACCTCAGGATGGGTTCGGATCTGCTCCGGTGTTCCCTCCGCAATTCTCGAGCCGAAATTGAGAGCGATCACCCGATCGCAGAGTGCCGACACCAGCCGCATCCGGTGTTCGATCATGAGCACGGAAAGACCCGTGCGCTCGCGCAGCGCAAGCAGCCTTTCGGCCAGCTGATCGGCCTCGTCCACCGTGAGCCCGCTTGCGGGCTCATCGAGCAGCAGGAGCCGGGGTGCGGCGGCGAGCGCCCGTGCGAGCTCCACCCGTCTTCGCAGTCCGAGGGAAAGCTCGCTCACCGGTTGCGTCGCTACAGCACTGAGTCCGCAGGCCTCGAGCAGCCTGCCGGTCTCGATGTTGGCACCCCTTGCCTCGCGCCTGACTGAAGCCAGGGCCAGTGCGTGTGCGATCAATCCCGCGCGATGTTTAGGCTGGGTGCCTGCCAGCACGTTGTCGCGCACCGACATCGATCCGAACAGCGCAAGATTCTGAAAGGTGCGCGCAATGCCGAGCCCGGCGAGGGCATGGGCGGGGACTTCAAGCAGCGACTGACCGCAGAAAAAGAGATCACCCGCCTCGGGCGTCTGGAGCCGGCTCACGCAGTTAAGAAGCGTGGTCTTTCCTGCACCATTGGGGCCCACCAGCCCGACGATTTCGCCTGCTGCGAGATCGAAGCTGACCCCATCGATGGCGAGCACGCCGCCGAAGCGCACGCGCAACCCGTCAATCCTTAGCAGGGGGGGTGCCACGTCGCAGGCGGGCGCGAGCAGAGTGTCGATGTCGCGCTGCAGCGCCGCGTTACTGTGGCTTGATACCCGCGTTTCTGATCACCTTGCCAAGGGTATCGGCCTGCGCACGAACATAGGCGGCAAATTCTGCCGGTGAATTACCCACTGCTTCGAAGCCGAGCTTTTCCAGCCGGTCGAGCACGGTGGGATCCTTGAGGGTTTTCAGTGTGTCGGCGTTCAGTCGGGCAATGATGTCGGCGGGGGTGCCCGCCGGGGCCACCAGCCCGAACCAGGCAACGATCTCATAGCCGGCAAGACCTGCTTCCGCAATGGTGGGCACATCGGGCAGCTGCCGGTCACGCCGTGGGGAGGTGACCGCGATCGCGCGGATTCGGCCCGAGCGAATATGGTTGATGGCAGCCGGAATGTTGTCGAAGGTCATGTCGATCTGTCCGGCGATCAGATCATTGAGCGCCGGCGCAGCCCCTTTGTACGGCACCTGCGACAGTTTGGTCCCCGCCATCAGGTTGAACATCTCGGCGGCGAGATGACCGGTGGCCCCGAACGCAGCAGTGCCATAGAGCAGCGGTCGGGGGCTGGTCTTGGCGAGCGCGATCAGTTCAGGCACGGTCTGGGCCGGCAGGCTGGGGTTGACCACAATCACATTGCCCGACACGGCTACCAGCGAAATCATGGCGAGATCGCGCTGCGGATCGTAGGGCAGGTTCGCTCTCATGAAGGGCTGGGTGGCCAGCGTGATGCCCGACATCATGAGCGTGTAGCCGTCGGCCGGCTGACGAACCACGTATTCCTCTGCGATGCTGGTGGTGGCGCCTGCGCGGTTCTCAATCACAGTCGGCTGGCCCAGATGGTCGGCGAGCTTGAGCGCGACGGCGCGCGTGAGGAGGTCGACCGTGCCACCCGCAGATGCGGGCACCACGATCCGCACCGGGCGCGAGGGGTAGCTCTGCGCAAGCGCGCCCGACAGGCAGCAGACTGACAGGGCGATGACGAGCAGATGACGAAGCATGGTCGGAGGCTCCTTGGGCGGGCTACGCCGGACTCTAGCCCACCGGCCCGCGGCTGTTAAGTAGGTGGCGGTGAAATAGGGGCGGTGCCTGTGGGCATCATGCGCGAATCCGCGCCGAGAGCGCGGTGGCGCTATCGCGCAGCAGGTTCTGGTCAGCCCCCACTGCAACGAACAGACAACCCTGGCCCACGTAATGGCGGGCGAGCGCTTCGTCGCCGGTGAGGATGCCCGCTGCCTTGCCGCAGGCACGGATTCGCGCAATCGCGCGGTCGATGGTGGCAAGCACCTCGGGATGCTTGGGATTGGCGAGGTGCCCCATGGCGGCAGACAGGTCGCCCGGGCCGATGAAGACACCATCGATGCCGTCAACGCGCGCGATCGACTCCAGGTTCTCAAGGCCTTGCAGCGTTTCGACCTGAACCAGTACGCAGATTTCCTCGTGATTGCGCTGCGCATAACCAGGCACCCTGCCGTAGTGACTGGCGCGCGGGGCCCCGGCATAGCCGCGCACGCCCATCGGCGGATAGCGGGTGTAAGCAACCGCCTGTCTGGCCTCATCCTCGGTCTGCACATAGGGCACGAGCAGGCTCTGCGCACCGATGTCGAGCAGACGCTTGAAAGTGACCATGTCATTCCAGGGTGGGCGCACGATCGGCGTGGCGCCGCTGCCCGTCATGGCCTGCAGTTGTGAGAGCACCTGCTGGAGATCATTGGGTGAATGCTCCATGTCAATCAGCAGCCAGTCATAGCCACAGTGCGCAAGGATCTCGATACTGATCGGGCTGCACAGATGCGACCACAGGCCGATTTGCGTGCGGCCTTCGCGAAGCGCGTGCTTGAAGCGATTCACCGGCAGTTCCATGAGGGTCTCCTTGGTCGGGGTGGGTCAGCGCACGAGGCACGGCCGCTTGGGGTCGAAGGTCCAGCCGGGGATCAGAGACTGCATCGCGATCGCATCATCGCGGGCACCGAGCCCGTGTTTCAGATAAAGCGCGTGAGCACGGTCCACCGCGTCCGGGTTGAGTTCCACGCCAAGGCCCGGGCGGGTTGGCACGCCGATATGGCCACCCTCGATCGTGAGCGGATTACGCGTGAGCGCTTCGCCGTCCTGCCAGATCCAGTGCGTATCGATGGCGGTGACCCGGCCCGGCGCGGCGGCCGCGCAATGGGTGAACATGGCAAGCGATACATCGAAGTGGTTGTTCGAATGCGACCCCCAGGTGAGCCCGAACATCTGACAGAGCTGCGCCACGCGTACCGAACCCTGAAGGGTCCAGAAATGCGGGTCAGCAAGCGGAATGTCGACCGACTGAAGCTGCAGGCTGTGCGCGAGTTCGCGCCAGTCGGTGGCCACCATGTTGGTGGCCGTGGGCAGACCGGTGGCGCGGCGGAATTCAGCCATCACCTCGCGGCCAGAGAAGCCACGCTCGGGGCCGCAGGGATCCTCGGCATAGGCGAGTTCGCGATGCCGGTCGCGAAGGAGCCGAACGGCATCCGAAAGCAGCCAGCCGCCGTTGGGGTCGAGCGTGATGCGTGCCTCGGGAAAACGCTCGTGAAGCGCGATGATCGCCTCCACCTCGTCTTCGCCGCGCAGCACGCCGCCCTTCAGCTTGAAATCGGCAAAGCCATAGCGTGCCTGGGCCGCCTCGGCGAGCCGTACGATGGACTTCGCATCGAGCGCGGGTTCGTTTCGCTGCCGTGTCCACGCATCGGTTGCACCCGGCTCGGCGCGATAGCCCAGAGCGGTTCGCGTGCGATCGCCGA
>JALREG010000315.1 GCA_023253905.1 Burkholderiaceae bacterium | reverse complement strand
GGTTCGAGGAGCACGCGAAGGGCATGGTGCTCCCCGGCACCATGTTCGAAGAATTTGGGTTCAACTACGTGGGCCCGATTGACGGCCATGATCTGGACAGCCTGATTCCCACCCTGCAGAACCTGCGCGAGCGGCGCGGGCCGCAGTTCCTGCACATCGTCACCCGCAAGGGCAAGGGCTATCGTCGCGCCGAGGTCGACCCCATTGCCTATCACGGGCCGGGAAAATTCGATCCTGCAGAGGGCCTGAAAAAGCCTGCCGCGCCGGGTAAGCCCACCTTTACCAATGTGTTTTCCGACTGGATCTGTGACATGGGCGCTGCCGACCGTCGGCTGGTGGCGGTCACGCCCGCCATGCGGGAAGGCTCCGGCCTGGTCGAGTTCGAGAAGCGCTTTCCAGACCGCTATTTCGATGTGGGTATCGCCGAGCAGCATGCGGTCACCTTTGCGGGCGGGCTCGCCTGCGAGGGCCTCAAGCCAGTGGTCGCCATCTACAGCACCTTCCTGCAGCGGGGCTACGACCAGCTGATCCATGACGTGGCGTTGCAAAACCTCCCCGTGATGTTTGCGATCGACCGTGCAGGCCTGGTCGGCGCCGATGGCGCCACGCACGGCGGTTTCTTTGATTTCGCGTATCTGCGCTGCGTACCGAACCTGGTGGTGATGGCGCCTTCTGACGAAGCCGAATGCCGACAGATGCTCACTACAGCCTTCCTCCATGATGGGCCGGCCGCGGTTCGTTATCCTCGCGGGGCGGGTGTCGGGGCAGTGCCTGCGCGTGATCTTTCCGTGCTGCCGATTGGTGTGGCCGAGCGGCGGCGGGAGGGACGGCGCATCGCCATCCTGGCCTTTGGCACGCTGCTGGCCCCCTGTCTTGTGGCGGGCGATGCGCTCGATGCCACGGTGGTCAACATGCGCTTTGTCAAACCCCTCGATGTGGTCATGCTGCGCGAACTGTCGCGTACGCACGACGCGTTTGTGACCGTCGAGGAACACATGGTGATGGCGGGCGCGGGCAGTGCGGTGGCCGAAGCACTTGCCGCTGAGGCAATCTCGATCGAACTGCTCCAGTTGGGGCTGCCCGACCGCTTCATTGATCACGGTGAACAGGGCAAACTCCTGCAGCTTGAAGGACTGGATGCTGCGGGGATTGAACGCACGATTCGTCAGCGTTTCGTAGCGCTTCTTCCCGGGGCAGAACCGCGTCTGGTTGCCAGTCGCTCGGCATAGCCGGCTCGGGCGCGGCGATTTCCGCCAGTGCCCAATTCAACGCGGCTACCTAACCCGAGTACCCCGCTCGGACTTTTATCCCTATTTCTTACAGGTTACCAGTGCATTGCCGCGGCACGGCTTTGGCGCGCTTAAGATACCGGGCTCAGAATAAACGGCCATCTGGCCGCATCCTCCACCCCCCTCATGGCTGCAAGCGTCAGCCTCCGGAGTTTTCATGAATACCCGTGATCCTCATTTCGCGGTCGGCTCAGACATGGCCGACGTTCAGGGCAGCCACGACCCGCGCAACATTGCGATCGGACTGGTTGGTGTGAAGGGGGTTCGGTATCCGCTTCACTGGGGGAGCGGCATGGAGCGTCAGGCTGCGGTGGGTGATTTCACGATGAGCGTGTCGCTGCCAGCGGACCAGAAGGGGACGCACATGTCCCGGTTCATTGCGATGCTGGAAGAGCATTCTGCGTCGGGTGAGGGGCTGGATGTGGCGGGGCTTGCGGTGATGCACGGGCAGATGCTGGAGCGGCTGCAGGCGCGGCGGGGCCGGCTGGAGGTGTCGCTCACGCTGTTCATGAGGAAGGCGGCGCCGGTGTCAGGGGTGCAGAGCTTGATGGAC
>JALREG010000311.1 GCA_023253905.1 Burkholderiaceae bacterium | reverse complement strand
GGCACGACCTATGCGCGAAATTTCGAGCGCTTCGTTGAAAAAGTGAACCAGGAGGGCAAGGGACTGGTTCAAATCAACTACCTGGGCGGTCCCAAGGCCATCCCCACGATGGAACAGGGCGCAGCGCTCCGGAATGGCGTGGTTGACCTGTCGAACACCACGACGTCGTTCATTGCCAGCGTCTCGCCTGAGTCGCTCGCGGTGAACTACGCGTCGGTGCCCTGGGCCGAGATGCGTCGCAACGGTACGGTGGAGTTCCTCAATAAGCTCATGATGGAAAAAGGGCTCTACTACTTTGCCCGCACCGGTGACGGCGTGCCTTATCACATTTACCTTAACAAGCGGATTGAGAAAGCCGATCTCAGCGGGCTCAAGATCCGTATCGCCCCCATCTATCGCGAGTTTTTCACGCGGCTGGGCGCCTCGGTGATGCAGGTCGCGCCCGGGGAGGTTTACACCGCGCTCGACCGTGGCGTGGTGGACGGATATGGCTGGCCGCTACTGGGCATTTTCGACCTGGGCTGGCACGAGAAAACCAAGTTCCGTCTCGACCCGGGCTTCTACAATATCGAATTGGGTGTGATTTTCAGTGCCAAGAGCTGGAACGCGCTCAACGCGGCCCAGAAAGCCTTCCTTGAGAAGCAGGGCGCGTGGCTGGAAAGCCTCAATGCCGACATGTCCACCAAGGCGGCGCCCGCCGAGACCAAGCGGCAGGCTGATGCGGGCATCGAGGTCATCCGCTTGCCGGAGGCTGAGGCCAAGAAATTTTTGCAGCTGTCGCTGGATGCCGGGTGGGCGGGGGTGATTGCGACCAGCCCGCAGCATGGGCCGAAGCTTCGCCAGCTGATGGCCCCCTGACATTTCACCTTCAGGAGGGCGCAGCATGTATGCCTGGCTGATGCGGGCGTGTGGTGCGATATCGGCGAGCACGTTCGGTGCCATCACCGTGCTGGTGTGCTTCGATGTGCTGTCTCGCAACCTCGGTCTTCGATCGCTCCCATGGATCAATGAAGTGACCGAGTACGCGCTGCCGCTTGCCACGCTCGCCGCGGCCCCCTGGCTGATGTGGCGTAATCAGCATGTGCGGCTGGATTTGCTGGGGGCGCTGCTCTCGCCAGCGGGTCAACGCCGGCTTGATCGGCTGGCGTCGTCGCTGGGGCTGATCGTGAGCCTGGTGCTCACCTGGTACGGCACGCTGACGGTCCTCGATAGCCGTGCCGCGGGAAGTGTCGTGCTGAAGGCACTGGTGTTTCCCGAGTGGTGGCTCTACGTTCCTTTCCCGATCGGTTTTCTGCTGCTTGCGCTCGAATGCGGTCGGCGGGTTCTTTATCCTGAGGGGCTGGTGTCCGAACAGGGAGCCGCAGCATGATCTGGTGGCAGGGGCTGCTGCTGTTGTTCGGTGTGCTCACCGTGCTGCTCCTCGCGGGGTTGCCGGCTGGCATCGCGTTTCTCGGTATCAATATCGTGGGCGCCGTGGTGTTCCTAGGGGGTGAGGCGGGGCTGATGCAGGCGGTCCGGAACGGGGTGGCCTCCATCACCAATTTTTCACTCACGCCCATTCCTTTTTTCATTCTGATGGGCGAGGTGCTTTTTCATACCGGGCTCGCGATTCGTGCAATCGACGGATTCGATCGCGCGATTCGAGGCGTGCCGGCCCGGCTGAGCGTGGTGGCGATCGTGGCGGGTACTGTGTTCTCTGCGATCTCGGGCTCAACCATTGCCACCACCGCGCTCCTGGGCAGTCTGCTTCTTCCCGAGATGCTTCGCCGGGGTTATCACCCCCGAATGGCCATGGGGCCCATCATGGCGATCGGTGGCGTGGATATGCTCATTCCGCCATCGGCGATCACGGTGCTCCTGGGCAGTCTGGCAAGCATTTCCATTTCCGGGTTGCTGATTGCCGGGGTGGTTCCGGGCATCTGTCTTGCCGCCATGTTTCTGGGCTGGATCCTGTTGAGCGTTCGCCGCGACCCCTCGCTTGCGCCCAGTTTTAGCCGCGAGGAGCACCAGGGCTGGGCGCGCTGGGGCCCCCTGGTGATCAACGTCACACCGCTCGTACTCATCTTCGTGTTGGTCATTGCCGCCATGTCGGCGGGTTGGGCCACGCCCACCGAGAGCGCAGCCATAGGCGCGCTGGCAACCGTTGTGGTGGCGCTGCTTTATCGGGTGCTCACTCTGCAATCGCTTGCCAAGGCGCTCACGGGCACCGCTGCGATATCGGGCGTCATCCTGTTCATCATCATTGGTGCGACCACCTTTTCGCAGATCCTGTCATTTTCGGGCGCAACCAACGGACTGGTGGCGCTGGTGCGTGATGCAGCCATTCCGCCGTGGGGTGTGCTCGCTGGCATGCTGGTGATTCTGCTGATCCTCGGCTGCTTCATCGACCAGGTGAGCATGATGCTGATCACGTTGCCCTTCTTCATGCCGCTGGTGCAGTTCTATGGCTGGGACCCGCTCTGGTGGGGGGTGCTTTATTTGATCTGCATGCAGCTGGGGCTCCTCACGCCGCCTTTTGGCATGCTTCTCTTCACCATGCGAAGCGTTGCACCGGCCTCCATTCCCACGACTGAAATTTTTGCTGCGGTCACGCCCTACGTCATCATGGGTGTCCTGATGATCGGTCTGGTTTGGACGTTCCCGCCGATTGCAACCTGGCTTCCTGCAGTGCTACTCGGCAAATGAAGCGTGTGCCTGACGTGACCGATCTGGTCAAGGGCGATCAGGTCCATCGTGATCTCTATTTGAACGCAGAGATATTTGCGCTCGAGCGCGCTAGGCTTTTTCGCCGAGCGTGGCTTTTTGTCGGGCACGATAGTCAGATTGCTCGTGCGGGCGATTTCATCACCTGCGAGCTGGCGGGCGAGCCCGTGCTGATGCTTAGGCGCGAAGACGCAAGCATCGTGGTGCTCCACAACCGGTGTGCGCATAAAGGCGCGCCCGTGGTGAGTGCGCCTGCCGGGCAGATTGCGCGGGTGCTGCGCTGTCCGTATCACGGCTGGACCTATGCCAGCGATGGGCGCCTCTCGGGGATGCCGCTGCGCGAGGGCTATGAGGGTACGGCGTTTGCGCAGAGTGCGGCAGCGCGTGGACTGACCCACTGGGGCGAGGTCGCGGTGCACCGCGGGTTTGTGTTTGCCCGGGCCGAGAGCGATGGGAATGATTTCAAGCATTCCATGGGCGAGCTTATTAACGCGCTGGACCTGATTGCTGACCGTTCACCGGTAGGGCGGTTGAGGCTCGCGGGCGGGGTGCTACGCACCGAAATCCGTGCCAACTGGAAAATCTATCTCGAGAACATCAATGATTCGGTCCACCCGGTGACCACCCATGCATCGGCCACGCTCTCTGCACGAACGGTGTGGGGGAGTCCGCCGGAGGGCACCGAGACGCCACTTTCCATGCGGCAGTTGCTGCCCTTTGGTTCGGGCTATACCTTTTTCGAGAAGATGGGTGGGCGCGCGCTGCCGGGTGGCCACAGTGTGCTGGGCACGCATCAGAGTCTCCACACGTCGTACAGCGCGCTGGGGGATTACGGTGAGTCCCTGCGCAAATCGCATGGCGAAGAGCGCGCGGAGCGCGTGCTTGCCTTCTCTCCGCAGAATGTCGTGTTCTATCCCACCATGGCACTCAAGGGGGCGCCGCAGGTTATGCGCGTGCTGCGGCCGCTCGCGCACAACCGTACGGTCATCGAAGCCTGGGCGTTTCAGCCGGAAGGCGCACCCGAGGCGCTGCTCGAAAGCGCATTGCTGTACAACCGCCAGGTGTTTTCGCCGCTTTCATTGGTGGCGCACGATGATTTGCATCTGTTCGAGCGTATTCAGAACCATCTCGCTGCCGGCCCCAATCCGTGGGTCAGCCTGCACCGGGAGGCGAGGGCGGCGGGTGATACGCTTCCGCGTGATGTGGGCGGGGTCGATGAGGCGCTTCTCCGCAACCAATATGCGGCGTGGGCGCGGCTGATGTCGGATCGCGGACCAGAGACCCCGGAGCGCGCGTCGTGAGTGGGCAAAGCGTTTCCCTCGATCTTGAGCGCCTGCTTCAGGCGGTGGTGGTGCGCGAGGCGCGGCTGCTGGATGAACAGCGTCTGGATGAATGGGATGCGCTCTTCGCCGACGATGGGGTTTACTGGCTGCCAGCATCCCCTGCAGCCCAGGATCCACGCCTTGAGGCCTCGCATCTTTACGATGACCGCATGCTGAGGCGTGTACACATCGAGCGGTTGCGTAGCGCGCATGCGTATTCTCAGCAGCCCGCTGGACGCTGTCACCATCTGCTGCAAACACCTGAGGTGCTCGAGGCGAATCTCGCAGGGGACAATTTTTATCTGCGTACCGCGTTTCTGTATACCGAGCTTCGCGCTGGCCGGACGGTGACGCTGCCGGGCGTGGCCCATCACCGCCTGCGTCGCGTGGCGTCAGGGTTTCTGATCGTGCTCAAGCGCGTGGATCTGCTCCACGCTGGCGAGGCGCTGCCGGCGGTAGAGTTCTATATTTGATCTGAAGCAAGAGCGGGAGGGGGAATGATCAACTCAGCCACGCGATGGACAGGCGCCGCGCTGCGCGCGCTGGTTCGCGACAACGAGGTCCACCGGGCGGTGTATACCGATCCGGAGATTTTCAACCTCGAAATGTCCCGGCTGTTTCGGTCGACCTGGGTGTTCGTGGGGCATGACAGCCAGATTCCCAATGCGGGCGACTATTTCACGACGAGCGTGGGGGCCGAGCCGGTTGTCATGGTTCGGCAAGCCGATGGTGCTGTCTCGGTGCTGATCAATCGCTGTGCACACAAGGGCGTACGTCTGGTGAGCGAAGGGTCGGGAAATCTTGGCCGCTTTATTCGTTGCCCGTATCACGCCTGGACGTACGGCACCGATGGCGCACTGCAGAACATTCCGTTGCGAGAGGGCTACGACGGCACCGGTTTCGAGGCCGCCGAGGCACGGTTGGGGCTGGCGCGCGCCGGTGCAGTGGAGGTGTATCGCGGGTTTGTCTTTTGCCGCCTGAGCCGCGAAGGCGTCGCATTTCACGACTACTTCGGTGAATCGCTCTCCACGCTCGACAACATGGTTGACCGGGCGCCCGCGGGGCGGCTTGAGGTCACGGGCGGCATGCTCCGGTACATGCATCCCTGCAACTGGAAGATGCTCGCCGAGAACCAGACCGATGCGTGCCACCCGATGGTGGCCCATGAGTCCTCGGCGGGAACCACCGTACGCATCTGGGGCGAGCAGCCCGCGGGGACGCCCAAGCCCATGGCGGTTGAGCAGTTCGCCCCGTTCGTGGGTACCTACAAGTTCTTTGACAATATGGGCATCCGGATCTGGCCAAACGGCCATGGTCACACCGGTGTCAGTGATTCCATCCACGCGGCCTACTCGGCGATTCCCGGCTATCAGGAAGCGATGGTGGCTGCCTACGGTGAAGAGCGGACCGCTCGCATCTTGGGCGAAGTTCGGCACAACACCATGTATTTCCCGAACATCATGGTGAAGGGGCCGATTCAAACCCTGCGCGTATTCAAGCCGCTGGCGGCAGACCGCACCCTGGTTGAAAGCTGGACCTTCCGCCTGGTGGGGGCGCCCGACCTGCTTCTTGAACGAACCTGCATGTATAACCGGTTGATCAATTCGCCAGGCTCGATTGTTGGTCACGATGACCTGGAGGTCTACGAGCGTGCGCAGCAGGGGCTGCAATCGAGCCTGCGCGAGTGGGTGAATCTCGGGCGTCTGTTTCAGCCGGGCGAGGGTGCATCACCCGCCGAGGTGGTGCGCGGCACCAGCGAGGCGCAGATGCGAAATCAGTTCCGGGCCTGGCTTCGCTTCATGTCACCCGCGGAGGAGGCCACATCATGACCGGCATCACCCAGCGGCTGATCGAATTCGTGCTCGATGAAGCGCAGATGCTCGACGACGGGAGTTTTGGCGAATGGCTGGATCTCTTTACGGATGACGCGCGTTACTGGATACCGATCGCGCCGGGGCAAACCGATCCGCTGCTGCACAATTCGCTCATGTACGAAGACAAGCTGCTGCTCCGTATCCGCGTCGAGCGCTTGTCGGGGGCGCGAACTTACTCCGAGCAACCGCGTTCGCGCTGCCATCATCTTTTGCAAACGCCCCGAGTGGAAAGCATGGATGAAACTCGGGGCGAGTTTCGGCTCCGAACCGCGTTTCACTATGTTGAAACCCGGCTGGATCGGCAGACCCTCTATGCAGGATGGGCCTCACACCACCTCGTGACCGAGGGCGACAGGCTTCGCATACGATTGAAACGCATCGACCTGGTTAACGGCGATGCAGCCTTCGGTAACATCAGCCTTTTCATGTGAGGCCCCGTTGAGCTCCTCTGCATCACCCGACGCCCCGATTACCTGCGCTCAGCCGGGTGAGCCCGCGAGCCCGTACGCTGCGCAAACCGTCGCACAGGCGCTTGCGCTGGCTGCCGCCCGCTGGGCTGATCATCCCTTCATTCAGGTGCTGAGCGGCACTGCGGCGGCCTATGGTATGTCGCCGTGTGTCATCACCTATGGTGCTGCTCAAGCGGAAGTCACCCGTCTGCGGCAGGCCTATGTGTCGGCGGGCTATGGGCATGGTCATCGCGTGGGCCTGATGCTCGATAACCGACCGGCGTTTTTGCTTCATTGGCTGGCCTTGAACGGGATGGGTGCATCCGTGGTGCCCATCAGCGGTGAGCTCCGCTCAGCCGAGCTCGAGTATCTCATCGGACACTCGGGCATTGGGCTCGCCATTGCGACGCCATCACGCCATGCGCTCCTCGCTGCCGCCGCACAGTCGGCGAACTGTCAGCTCGCGGTCATCGGGCCCGATGACCCGCCGCCGAACTGCGCCACGCCGGCACCGTTCACCCATGACCCGCCAGGGCTGCGCACCGAGTGCGGCCTGCTTTACACATCCGGCACCACCGGTCGGCCCAAGGGCTGCATGCTCAGTAACCGCTACTACCTCCTTGCCGCGCAGTGGTATGCGGAACTCGATGGGCATGTGTCACTGCGCCTGGGCTGCGAACGCATGATCACGCCGCTTCCGGTCAATCACATGAATGCGATGGCGTTTTCAGTGGTGACCATGATCGTGACGGGCGGCTGCATCAGCCTGGTCGATCGGTTCCATCCCGATGGCTGGTGGCCCGCGGTACGTGAATTCCGCGCCACGGTCATTCATTACCTGGGCGTGATGCCTGCCATGCTGATGAAAG
>JALREG010000254.1 GCA_023253905.1 Burkholderiaceae bacterium | reverse complement strand
CGCCACCTCGCGACGCCTACCTAGCCTTGACGACGTGACGAAGCGCGGCAACGACAGCCTCGCGCCGCGCGACCAGCAACCAGAGACGAGCGCGATCACGTTGGGCGCATCGGCGCTTGCGACCGGCACGAACTGAAGATCGACGACGGTCTGCAGGTAGGTGAGCACCTGTACGGTGGCGCTTTGCTGGGTGGGCGAAAAAGCCTCGAAGCCCTTGCCGTCGGTGGTCCGGGACTCTGTGATGTAGGTGGGTAGCTCTCTGGGGAAGGTGTAACCCATCTGCTTTGCCGGACCGAGCAGTGTGGCGAAATACCCGCCGGACGCATCAACGGGTATCAGACCGTCGATCCAGTAAGGCAGACGTGCAACACCTGTGCCTGGCGCATAGGATTCGATGCCCGCGGGACGCTTGAAGAAGTCGACCAGAGAAAGCGCGCTGTCCGCAGTGCCCGCCTGCTCGACAACCCGGGTGAGGGCGCTGCCGATCAGGTAGTGGTCGTTGCCCTCGCCGCCCACCAGAAGATTGCCGCCGGCGCCGCCCTCTAGCGTGTCGTTACCTTCGGCGCCGTAGAGTTCATCGTTGTCATCGCCGCCGTCGAGACGATCGTTACCTTCGGCGCCGTGCAGGGTGTCATTGCCGGTACCGCCGACGGCCGTGTCATCGCCCAGGCCGCCCGAGAACGAATCGTCGCCTGAGCCGCCGTCGACTGAGTTGGCGCCATCGTGGCCGGTGTCGGTCTGGGTGCGGGAGTAGAGGCGGTCATTACCGGCCCCTCCGATCAGGGTATCCAAGCCAGTGCTGGCGATCAGAGTGTCATCGCCGTCGCGGCCATCGAGATGATCGTTTCCAGCGCCGCCGATCAAGCTGTCGTGGCCCGCGCCGCCCTCAATCCGGTCGTCATCCTCACCGCCGTCTACCGTGTCGTCGCCGGTCCCACCGTCAAGGCTGTCATGGCCCCCGTCACCGAATAACTGGTCGTTTCCGCTCCCACCCGAAAGCTGATCCGCGCCGGCCTCGCCCTGCAGGGTGTCGTTACCGTCGTCGCCTGAGGCGGAGTCGTTTCCCAGCCCGCCTGCAAAGAGATCGTTTCCAGCGCCGCCGCTCGCCAAATTGGCGCCATCGTCAAAGTTGGAGGCCAGCCCGGTGGTCCGGGAATAGATGGCATCGTTGCCGTCGCCGCCTTGGAGTGTGTCCAGCCCGGGCCCTGCGATGAGCGTGTCGTTCCCTGTGCCACCCGCGATACTGTCGTTACCCAGGCCACCTACCAGGTTGTCGTGGCCATCACCGCCGTCGAGCGTGTCGTTGCCTTCGGCGCCGTAGAGGTCATCGTTGTCGCCGCCGCCGCTCAGGCGGTCGCTCCCGTCCTCGCCCTGCAGGGTGTCATTGCCTGTGCCGCCGACTGCCGTGTCATCGCCCAGCCCGCCTACGAACAGATCGTCGCCCGGGCCGCCGTCCACCGAGTTGGCCCCATCGTCGCCGGTATCGGACTGGGTGCGGGAGTAGAGGCGGTCGTTGCCGGCGCCACCGAACAGGGTATCCAGCCCGGTACCGGCGATCAGGGTGTCATTGCCGTCCTGGCCGTCAAGGTGATCGTTCCCGGCGCCACCGATCAGGCTGTCATGGTCGGTGCCGCCCTCAATCCGGTCGTCATCTGCACCACCGTCTATCGTGTCATTGCCGGCACTGCCGTCAAGGCTGTCGGCGCCCAGGCGGCCGAACAACAGATCGGCCCCGCTTCCGCCCGAAAACTGATCCTGACCCGCCTCGCCATCAAGGGTGTCATCGCCATCATCACCTGAGGCTGAGTCATTACCCAGACCGCCCACGAACAGGTCGTTTCCGGCGCCGCCGATCACCCGATTCGCACCATCGTCGAAGGTGGCGGCCATGTCATCGGTGCGCGAATAAAACCGGTCGTCGCCTGCGCCACCGTCGAGTGTGTCCAACCCAGGGCCAGCAACCAGGATATCGTTGCCATCTAGGCCAAGAATGGAGTCACTGGCGTCGGTTCCGTACAGCGTGTCGTTACCGGCGGTGCCGTTGATGGGGGTCACAAGCGATCGGCGGAGGAGGGCGGCAGTGCCGCAATCGCGCTAGTGTGCATCATCCTGGGCATGCCCCGGGCCACGCCAGACCGAAATCGCCAGAGCGAGCCATCCGGCGATGAGCAGCACGCCGCCGATCGGCGCGATCATCCCCAGGGCTCGTGGTGCGCCGAATGCCAACAAGTAGAGGCTGCCGCAGAAAAACAGCACGCCCGCAGCGAAGCAGCCGGCCGATAGCCGGGCTGCCAGCGAGGGGCGAATCAGGTGGAGGACGCCGGCTGCGATGAGCGCAAGCGCATGGATCAGCTGATAACGCGACGCAGTATCAACCAGCGTAAGCGCCTCAGGCGGGAGCCGGCCGCGAAGCGCGTGCGCAGCAAAAGCCCCTGCGACGACGCCCAGCGCCCCGAGCAGTGCGCCCGCGACAATCGACAGTCTTGCGGCAGCCTGCGGGGCTGGGTGGGCCCCCGTGGCATGACTGGTAGCCGTCATGGCTGCTGCTCCGATCAGCCGAGCAGCCGTTCGATGGCGGGTGTGATGGATTCGGGCGTGTCAGTGGGCGCGTGACGGCTGACCAGGGTGCCATTGCGATCGACCAGAAACTTGGCAAAGTTCCAACCGATATCGGCGCCTCCGCTCTGTGACTTCAGCCACTGGAAGAGCGGATGCGCGCCAGCGCCGTTGACCTGGACCTTGGCGAACATGGGAAAGGTCACCTGAAAGCGGCTGTCGCAGAAGCGCTGGATCTCGGCCTCGCTGCCCGGCTCCTGCGCGCCAAACTGATTGCAGGGAAAACCGAGCACCGCGAATCCCCGGTCGGCGAGTCGCGCATGCAGCGACTGGAGGCCGGAATACTGGGGCGTGAGGCCGCATTGGCTCGCGACGTTAACGATCAGCAGCGCACGGCCGCTGAATTCAGCAAGCGTCGTGTCCCGGCCGTCAATCGTACGCACTGAGATGCTGTGAAGGCTCATGGCGATGGGTTCCGTGGTGAGTGGCGGGCCGATGTCGGAGCGAGCCCGCACGTGAGGAAACCGCGATTGTCGCGCGATGGCTGGCGAATCACCGGATCGACAGTTTGCCGGGCGGGGGAATCAGGTGCGCGGCCGGCGGCCGTCGATGACGACGCCGGCGGCTGCCAGTTCGGCGAACTCGGCCGCATCGATGCCGATTGTTTCGAGCACCTCTGCGCTGTGTTCGCCCAGAAGAGGCGCTGGTCTGCGGATTTCGGCCAGCGCGCCACTTGATTTCACCGGCAGCCCGATGTTCTTCATGGGACCAATCACCGGGTGATCGATGTCGACCACCATTCTGCGTGCCAGCACATGCGGGTCGGACAGCGCCTGCTCGTAGGTGTAGACGGGGCCGCCGGGAATGCCCGCCGCATCGAGTCGCTCGACCCAGTGGGCGGTGGGCTGCGTGACCAGCACCGCCTCGATCGTCTGCTCGAGTGCATCGAGGTTGGTGACGCGGAGCGAATTGGTGCGGAAACGCGGATCATCGATCCAGCCGGGCTGTCCGCAGACCTCGTTACAGAAGGCCCGCCAGAGCTTGTCGGTGTTCGCGCCGACGGTGACATAGCCGTCCTGGGTGCGAAGCGCCTGGTAGGGGGCTGAGCGGCGGTGACGCGTGCCATTGGCCTGCGGCCGCTCGCCGGCGCCGAAGAACGCGGCAAATTCCCAATGTGTCCAGGCGAGCCCCGCCTCGAGGAGCGAAGTTTCGACATACTGGCCTTTGCCGTGGCGAAGCTTGCCGACGAGTGCGCCCAGCACGGCATACGTGGTGGTGATGCCGGCCGCGATATCGTTCATGGCGATACCGACCTTGACGGGCCGGCTACCCTGCATGCCAGTCATGAGCATGATGCCCGACATGCCCTGGGCGATGATGTCGTACCCGCCCTTGCTCGATAGCGGTCCGGTCTGGCCAAAGCCTGAAATCGAGGCGTAAACCAGCCCCGGATTGCGCGCAGACAGCGACTCATAGTCGACACCCAGCCGCTTGGTCACCCCGGGGCGAAAATTCTCCAGCACGATGTCCGCGCCGTCGGCGAGCTTCAGGAACGCGCCCATGCCGCGCGGGTCTTTCAGGTTGAGTGCCACGCTTCGCTTGTTGCGGTTCAGCACGGCGAAACAGTAGGACTCACCGTTGATCAGGGGGTCGAAGCGGCGGATTGCATCGCCATCGGGCACGGTCTCGATCTTGATCACGTCGGCACCCATGTCAGCGAGCGTCATGGCGCAGAAGGGGCCCGACATCACGGTGGTCAGGTCGATGACGCGCAGACCTTCGAGGGGAAGTTTCATTGGCAGGGCTTCCTGACAGAGGCGTTTTGACTTTGTGCCGCGATGCTGCAACGATCGCGGCGGCATTTGAGCGCGCGGTTGACGGGCTTCGCGTGTTCACCTGCCATCCGGGCGTCCGCGTACCTGGCGAGCCTGGCACGGCGAACCCGATGGTCGCCGATTTTTCCTCTCACGTCATCCCGTTCCCTGCTGGAGAACTTTCAAAGATGGGCGAACTGATCATCCGCCGCGACGGCCCGGTAGGCCGAGTCGTGTTTTCCAATCCCGCGAAATACAACGCGATGTCCTACGACATGTGGATGGCGTTGCCCCGGGCACTGAAAGACTTTGACGCCGACCCGTCTATTCGTCTGGTGGTGCTCGAAGGTGATGGCAATAAGGCGTTCGTGTCGGGCGCCGACATTTCTCAGTTTGAATCACGGCGCAGCGACGCCGACGGGCAGGCGAGTTACAACCGTGCGGTGGAGATGGCCTATCTGTCACCCATCGAATGCAGCAAGCCCGTAATCGCCAAGATCCGCGGCATCTGCATGGGGGGAGGCCTGGGGCTCGCCGCAGCCTGTGACCTTCGGTTCTGTTCCGACGATTCCAGATTCCGCATGCCGGCAGCACGGCTGGGTCTGGGCTACAACTCGGTGGGTGTTCGGCGCTTCCTTGACGTGTTTGGCCTGCAGAACACCCTGGATATTTTCTACACCGCGCGCATTTTCGGTGCGGCGGACGCTCTGAAGATGGGCTTCGCAAGTCGGGTGGAAAAGCCCGAGGCGCTCGATGCCGTGGTCGATGAGTGGTGTGCCATGGTGGCCGCCAATGCGCCGCTTACCCTGAAGGCGCTCAAGCTCACTGTGAACGAACTCGGACGCGATACCGGTGAGCGCGATATGGCCGCCGTGAACGCCGCGCTTGCCCGCTGCTATGCGAGCGATGACTACCGCGAGGGCGCAGCCGCGTTCATGGAGAAGCGCCCGCCCATGTTCCGCGGAGCCTGAATCGATGGGCGGTTGCCCGCAGTTCCCGTTTAGTCGTTCTGACCCGTTACACCCGCCATCTGAGCTGGGCGAGGCCAGGGCGACAGCGCCTGTTCTGCCCGTCACGCTCTGGAACGGCCGTCGCGCCTGGGTCGTTACGCGCCAGAAGGAAATTCGCGAAGTCCTGTCCGATGACGAACGTTTCAGCGGTCGTTTCGGTCAGGAGGCATTTCCGACAGTGACCGAGGCGCGGGTGGCGGTCGATCGGGGAGAGCGTGCCTTTGTGGGCATGGATAACCCGGAGCACGATCGCTTCCGGCGCATGTTCACCCGCGAATTCAGCGTGCGTCGCATGATGGCACTCGAGCCCGACATTCGTGCGATTGCGAATCGGCTGCTGGATGAACTCGAGCAGGCCGGCCCGCCGCAGGATCTGGTGCCGATGCTGGCGGTTCGTTTTCCGTCGCTGGTGATGTCGCTGCTGTTTGGTTCGCCCTACGAGGACCACCGCTTCATCATTGAATGTGCGGTGGCGCGCCACGGGCTCACCCAGAGCCCGGGCGAGGCTGAACGCAAAGCGCGTGAACTCGCACACTACTGCCACAGGCTGATCGAAGCCCGGATGGTCGAGCCGCGCGATGACATGGTGAGCCGCGTCATTGCCGACCAGGTTCGCCCCGGACTGCTGAGCGTCGAGGAATTCGCCGAGATCGGCGCCATGATTCTCAGAGCGGGCCATGACACCACGACCAACATGATCGCGATGGGGGCGTTGTATCTGGTGCGCGATCCAGCGCTCGCGACGCGGTTACGGGCGGCTCCCGCCGACATCCGTCGGACGGTGGAGGAGTTTCTGCGGTTTACCAGCCCGGTGCAGTTTTCGCCGAGGCGTGTCGCGCGGGTGGATGTCCAACTTGCAGGCGTCAGGATCCGCCAGGGCGAGGGCCTGTTTCTGTCACTCGCATCCGCCAACCGAGATGAGGCAGTGTTCACTGATGCCGACGCCATCAACATCGATCGCGATAATTCCGCTCAGCTCGCGTTCGGTTATGGCATTCATCAGTGCCTGGGGCAGGTGCTCGCGCGGATCGAACTGCAGGTGATGTTCGAGGTGCTGCTGGCAAGGTTGCCGGCGCTCAGGCTTGCAGTGCCCCTTGAGTCGTTGCGGTTCAAACACGATATGCAGATCTACGGCCTGCACAATCTGCCGGTGGTCTGGTGAAGATCCGTATTGCGCCGCATCGCTGCGTGGGCGCAGGGCAGTGCGTCTGGGTGGCGCCGCAGGTCTTCGACCAGAACGAACAGGACGGCACCGTGCGCTTGCTCATCGAAGCGCCGCCTGCCGAGCTGCATGATTTTGTGAGAGAGGCGGCGCGCGTATGCCCTGCCCGTGTCATTCAAATCGAAGAGGAGACTGATTCATGATTCGTCGACAACTTGGCCTCGCCATGGCCGCCGCCGTGCTGGGCGCGGCGCTCGCGCCCTCGTTTGTACAGGCCCAGGAATATCCCGCCCGCCCGATCCGGCTGGTGATTCCTTTTCCGCCGGGCGGCGGCACTGATTTCGTCTCGCGCACCGTGGGTACCAAGCTGGGCGAGACAACCGGCTGGACCATCGTCCTCGAGAACCGTCCGGGTGCGGGCGGCAATATCGCGATCGAGTCGGTCTCCAAGGCTGCGCCCGATGGCTACACCATCGTGATGGGCCAGTCCGACAATATGATGCTCGGCCCCTTCCTCTACGCCAACGTGGGCTATGACTCGGTCAAGAGCTTCGAGGCCATTGTTCGCGTCTCGGCCGCCCCGCTGGTGGTGGTGAGCGCAGCCGGTTCGAAGATCACCGATCCGGGGTCGCTCGCGGCCGCGGGCAAGTCGGCCCGTGGCATCACCTGGGGCACCGCTGGAAATGGCACGGTTGGCCATTTGTTTGGTGAGCAGATCAAAGCCGCCATGGGCATCAACCTGGTTCAGGTGCCGTACAAGGGCGCGTCGCCCGCCATGACTGATGTGATCGGCGGGGCGGTCGACGTGGCGATTCTGTCGGTGGGCTCGGTGCTTCCGCACATCCGTTCTGGCAAGGCGCAGCCGGTAGCGGTGACCTCGGCCGCGCGCTCGCCAGTGGTGGCCGATGCGAAGACCTTTGCTGAAGCGGGCTACAAGGATGTGGATGTCATGATCTGGCTGGGTCTGTTTGCGCCCGCGGGAACGCCGGCGGCTATCGTCGCGCGGCTCAATGAAGCGGTGAACCGCGTGCTTGCCATGCCCGATATCCAGCAGAAGATCGTGGGCCAGGGCGTGTCGGTGGGGGGCGGTACGGCGGCTGATTTCGCTGCCTTCGTGAAGGCCGACTATGCGCGCTGGGGCGAGGTCGCCAAGCGCTCGGGCGTGAAGGTCGAGTAAGTCGCCATGCAGCTGGACGGCATCCGCGTGGTGGATCTCACACGCATCCTTGCAGGGCCGTTCTGCTCGATGTTTCTTGCCGACCTCGGAGCGGAGGTCATCAAGATCGAAGACCCCGACGGCGGTGATCCGATCCGCTCTCAGGGCGAGGAGCAAAACGGCTTTTCGCTGTACTTCGCCAGTTTCAATCGCAACAAGCGCTCGGTCACCCTCGATCTGCGGAGAGAGGAAGGCAAGGCGGTGCTGCGCAGGCTCATTGAGAGCGCCGATGTGCTGGTGGAAAACTACCGTCCGGGCGTGCTCGACCGGATGGGCTTCGATCGGGAAACACTCAAGGCCCTCCGGCCTGATCTCGTGGTGTGTCGAGTCACGGGCTTCGGATTGAGCGGGCCCTACGCTGACCGTCCGGCGTTTGACTTCATTGCGCAGGCCATGAGCGGGCTCATGAGTGTCACCGGCGAGGCCGATGGTGCCCCGATGCGCGTCGGTCCGCCGATCTCCGATCTGGTCGCCGGTTCCTATGCGGCCATGGGCGTGCTTGCAGCCCTGATCCGGCGCGGCCGAACCGGCCAGGGCGAGGAGGTCTGCACCGCGCTCACCGACAGCATGGTGAGCATGCTTGCCTTCATGGCCACCAATCACTTTGCAACCGGCCAGGTTCCGCAGCGTAACGGTAATGATCACGGGCTGGTCGCGCCCTACGGCCTGTTCGAAGCGGCCGATGGCCAGGTGGCGATCGCGCCCAGTAATGATGCGGTCTACGCGAAGCTGCTTTCCGCGTTGGGCCTCGAGCGGCTTCTTGAGCACCCCGATTTCCTCACTAATCGCGATCGCTTCGAGCGACGTACCGCCATCAACGCCGAAATCAACCAGGTGACCCGCACCCGCGGGATCGACCACTGGGTCTCGGTGCTCAATGCGGCGGGCGTGCCTTGCGGCAAGGTGCTGGATATCGGGCAGGTGTTTGATGACCCGCAGATCCGGCATCAGCAGATGCGTCTCACGATCGACGACCCCAGGCGCGGGCCGCTTGATGTGCTGGGCTTTCCGATCAAGTTCACTGACGATCCGTGTCGCGTGCACCGGATGCCTCCCGACCTGGGCGGCGACACCAGCGCGGTACTGTCCGAACTGGGCTACGATAACGAATCCATTCAGGCGCTACGCGCAAGCCGCATCGTCTGACCCAGGCCCAGGGGCCCGGGCGTGCGATGTCACCGCGTAGCCATTTTCAGGGAGCTTCTCATGCGTTTTTCTGCCACCGATTCCGTTGATCGCTCGGTGCTGGTCACCGAAGTGGGTACCCGTGACGGCTTTCAAGTCGAGCGCGAATTCATTCCCACCGAAAGCAAGGCTGCGGTGATCAATGCGCTGGTTGACGCAGGCGTGCGCAGCTTCGAAGCCACGTCGTTCGTGTCGCCGCGCGCCATCCCGCAGCTCGCCGATGCCTCGCAACTCATGGACATGCTGCAGCGTAAGCCCGGCGTGCGCTACACCACGCTGGTACCGAACGCGCGGGGGGCCGAACGTGCGGCCGCCGCCAAGGTTGACATGATGGCCTGCTTTGTATCGGCAAGCGAAAGCCATTGCCAGGCCAATCTCAACAAGCCGATCGAACGCGCGCTTGCCGATGTGGCCGAGTTCGTGCCGATTGCGAATCAGTTCAACATTCCAGTGCGGGGCGCGATCGCTGTGGCCTTTGGTTGCCCGTTCGAGGGCGACACGCCAGTGGACACGCTGCTGCGAATCGCCGGCACCT
>JALREG010000230.1 GCA_023253905.1 Burkholderiaceae bacterium | reverse complement strand
ACGGCGCAACCGTCTGCGTTCAGCCTGGCACCACCACTGAGCTCAACCTCAACGACTATTTCCGCACCAAGAAAATGACGTTCAAGCCGGTGGTGATCGCCGAGCTGAACCAGATTGAGCAAGCCTTTTTTGCCGGCCGCTGCGATGTCTACACCACCGACATCTCGGGCCTGGCTGCCACCCGCCTGAAAGCGCCCAAGCCCGATGATTACCTGATCCTGCCCGAGGCGATCTCGAAGGAGCCGCTTGGCCCGATGATCCGCCGCGGTGACTGGGAGTTCCTCACGATCGTGAAGTGGACACTCTTCGGGCTCATCGAAGCCGAAGAATATGGTGTCACTTCAGCCAACGTTGACAAGCTGCGCGCCGAGTCCAAGGATCCCCCGATTCAGCGCCTGCTCGGCACCACCGGCGATGCTGGCAAAGGCAAGGGAATCGACAACGACTGGATGGTGAAGATCCTCAAGGCCGTCGGCAACTACGGCGAGATGTACAGCCGTAACATCGGTCCGCTTGGCATCCAGCGCGGCATCAACGCCCAGTGGCGTGAAGGCGGTCTGATGTACGCCCCGCCCATCCGCTGACCGCCCGCCGCCCGCGCGCCCATGTTGAAAAGCGAGCGCGCGCGCGGCGTCCTCTACCAGGCGCTGCTGCTTGCCGTCGTGGGCGGCATCGTCTGGTACCTGCTCTCGAACACGCTGCACAACCTCGCCTCGCGCGGCATTCAGGTGGGCTTTGCCTTCCTGGGGCGCGAGGCTGGCTTCGAGATCGCCGAAAAGCTGATCGAATACGACTCGACACGCAGCTACGCGCATGCCCTCGCAGTCGGGTTGTTCAACACGCTCCATGTGGCGTTTCTCGGTATTGTCATCGCCACAACCCTGGGCGCCCTGCTGGGCGTCGCACGGCTGTCCTCGAACTGGCTGGTCGCGCGGCTGGCCGGCGCCTACGTCGAATTCATGCGGAATATTCCGCTTCTGCTCCAGCTTCTGGTCTGGTACGGCATCTTTACCGAGCTGCTTCCCGGCGTACGCCAGGCCATCCGCATCGGCGACTGGATCTTCATCAGTCAGCGCGGCTTCCGGTTTGCCTGGCCAGAGGCGCATCCGGGCTGGGACGCAGCGCTCTGGGCGTTCCTGGCGGCGGGTGTCCTCAGCCTGATCTGGCGCGCCGTCGTTCGCAGGCGGCAGGCCACCACCGGCGAGCAGTGGCCACTCGCGCTACCGGTCTGCGCGCTCGTGATCGGGCTGCCTGCGCTTGCCTGGGCGATCATGGGTGCACCCACCACCATCGAGATCCCGGTACTGCGCGGCTTTGACTACCAGGGTGGCAAGGTGATCTCACCCGAGTTCACCGCGCTTCTGGTCGGGCTCTCCACCTACACCGCCGCCTTCATCGCCGAAGTGGTGCGCGCAGGCATCCTTGCCGTCGACCGCGGGCAGGGCGAGGCCGCGATGGCGCTCGGGCTCTCGCCTGGCCAGCGGCTGCGGCTCATCACGCTGCCGCAGGCGCTACGCGTGATCATTCCACCCTTGACCAGCCAATACCTGAACCTCACCAAGAATTCTTCACTCGCGGTCGCGATCGGCTATCCCGATCTGGTTGCCATCGCCAACACCACCATGAACCAGACCGGGCAGGCGATCGAGGCAATCGCCATGCTGATGGCGGTCTATCTCAGCATCAGCATCGCAATCTCGCTCTTCATGAACTGGTACAACGCCCGGGTGCGGCTGGTGGAGCGCTAAACATGTCGCCAGCGCATGCAGCCTCACCATTTGCCTGGATGCGGGTGAACCTCTTCTCCACGCCCATCAACAGCGCGCTCACGCTTCTCATTCTGGCCATGCTGGCCTGGCTGGTGCCCAAAGCGGGCGGATGGCTGATCTGGGACGCTGTCTGGGGCCCGAAGCCTGCCTCCGCATGCGATGCCGTCCGCGGCGAAGGCGCCTGCTGGGCCGTGGTCTGGGACAAGATCCGCTTCATGCTGTTTGGCGTCTATCCCTTCGACGAGCAGTGGCGGGCCGCCATCGCCGCAGTGCTGCTCACCTCACTCCTCGTGATCTCGGCGATCCGGTCTTTCTGGCGCAAGCGCCTGATCGCCATCTGGGCGGTGGGCATCGTGCTCTCGTTCTGGCTGATGGGGGGAGGGCTTGGCCTCACACCGGTCCCGGCGGAACGCTGGGGAGGGCTCTCTGTCACGCTGATCCTCGCCATCTTCGGCATCGGTTTTGCCTTCCCTCTGGGCGTGCTGCTCGCGCTCGGCCGGCGCTCAAAGCTCCCGGTGATCCGCGCCGTGTCGGTGCTCTATATCGAGATCGTGCGCGGGGTGCCGCTCATCACCGTGCTGTTTATGGCCTCCATCATGTTCGCGCTCTTCATGCCCGAGGGCTTGCGCATCGAACAGCTGCTGCGGGCGCAGGTGGCAATCATCCTGTTCATCGCTGCCTACCTGGCCGAGGCGGTACGAGGCGGCCTGCAGGCGGTTCCGCGCGGGCAATACGAAGCCGCCGAGGCGTTGGGGCTTTCCTACTGGCGAACCATGGGGCTCATTGTTCTCCCGCAGGCGCTCAAGATTTCCATTCCGCCTATCGTCAATATCTTCATCTCGGTGTTCAAGGACACGTCGCTCGTGGTGATCATCGGCATTTACGATTTCGCCTACGCGGTCAAGAAGTCGGTGGAGACCGATATCTCCTGGAAGAAATACTTCATCGAGGCGTTTTTGTTCTCGATTGTGGTGTACTGGATCTATTGCTATGCCATGTCCCGCTACAGCCAGTGGCTGGAACGCGAATTCGCGCGCGGGGAGCGGCGCTAAGCGCCGATACCGCCTGAACCGGAGTCCCCGTCATGACCGCCCAGACCGCCCCGCTTACCGATGTGGCGCCCGCCATCGACATCACCGGCTTGTCGAAATGGTTCGGCGATTTTCAGGTGCTGCGCGACATCTCGCTCACCGTCCGCAAGGGCGAGCGCATTGTGGTGTGCGGGCCGTCGGGATCGGGCAAGTCCACACTCATTCGCTGTATCAATCGGCTGGAGACCCACCAGCGCGGCCGCATCGTGGTAAACGGCGTCGAACTGAGCGATGACCTCAAGAACATCGACCAGGTTCGCTCCGAAGTTGGCATGGTATTTCAGCACTTCAACCTGTTTCCGCACCTGACCGTGCTCGACAACTGCACGCTCGCACCGATCTGGGTAAGAAAGCAGGCGCGCACCGCCGCCGAGGCCGCCGCCATGCGCTATCTGGAGCGCGTGCGGATCGCCGATCAGGCACACAAATACCCCGGACAGTTGTCGGGCGGCCAGCAGCAGCGCGTGGCGATCGCACGCGCGCTCTGCATGACGCCGTCGGTAATGCTGTTCGACGAGCCCACCTCGGCGCTCGACCCGGAAATGGTGAAGGAAGTGCTCGACACCATGATCATGCTCGCGCGTGAAGGCATGACCATGCTCTGCGTAACCCATGAAATGGGCTTCGCGCGCGCGGTAGCCGACCGCGTGATCTTTATGGATCGGGGCGAAATCGTTGAGGAAAATACGCCCGATGCGTTCTTCGATTCGCCGAAAAATGAGCGCACGCAGCAGTTCCTGAGCCAGATCCTGGATCGGTGAGCGCAGCCGTCGGCGCTGCGTCACACACCCTGCATCAGGCAGTCAGGCAGTAAGCTCCCCCGCCGCCTGCGCGGCCCACATCCGGGCATACACCCCACCAGCCTCGAGCAACGCATCATGCGTGCCGCGCTCCACGATCCGGCCAGCGTCGAGCACCAGAATCTGATCAGCATCGACGATGGTCGACAGGCGATGCGCGATCACGAGCGCTGTCCTCCCGGCCGCCGCCGCGCGCAGGGCCTGCTGAATCGCCTGTTCGTTGCGGGTATCGAGGGCTGAGGTGGCTTCATCGAGGAGCAGGACCGGCGGATTCTTCAGAAGCGTTCGTGCAATCGCCACGCGCTGCTTCTCGCCGCCCGATAGCTTCAAACCGCGCTCGCCCACCGGACTGTCATAGCCCTGCGGTAGCGCCGCAATGAAGTCATGCAACTGGGCTGCGCGGGTCACCTGCTCGATGGCCTCGCGGCTTGCCTCCGGGTGGCCATAGGCAATGTTGTAGCGGATCGTGTCGTTAAAGAGCACCGTGTCCTGCGGCACGATCCCGATCGCCGAGCGCAGGCTCTCCTGCGTAACCGCGCGGATATCCTGTCCGTCAACCAGAATGCGCCCGGCGCTCACGTCGTAGAAGCGAAACATCAGACGGGCGAGCGTTGACTTGCCAGCGCCGCTTGCGCCCACCACGGCAGTGGTGGTGCCGGGTGCGATCACGAAGTCGATGTCATGGAGGATCGGACGCGCGGCGTCATAGTGAAAGCCCACGCGCTCAAACCGAATTTCCGGGCCCCGTCCCACAGCCAGCGCCCGCGCATCCGGCGCATCGGCTACTTCGCGTTTTTCTGTCAGCAGCCGAAACATCCGCTCCATGTCGGTGAGCGCCTGTTTGATCTCCCGGTAGAGCACACCCAGAAAATTGAGCGGAATGTAGAGCTGGATCATGAAAGCATTCACCAGCACCAGATCGCCCAGCGTCATTTCGCCCGACATCACGCCCGCCACCGCCCGCCACATGAGAAGCGACACCGCCACGGCAATAATGGTGGCCTGACCGAAATTAAGGAGCGATAACGACGCCTGCGAGCGGATGGCCGCACGCATGCGCTTTCGCAGTTCCGTGTCATAGCGCTCAGCCTCGAAACGCTCATTACCAAAGTACTTCACCGTCTCGTAGTTGATGAGCGCATCGATCGCTCGCGTGCTCGCGCGCGAATCCTGCTCATTCATTTCCCGGCGGAAATGCGTCCGCCACTCGGTGACGCGAATCGTATAAATCACATAAACAACAAGGGCCGAGAGCGCGATGAGGCCAAATGACGACTCGTAGTGCCAGAACAGATATCCGATCACGAGCGACACTTCGATCACCGTGGGAAGGATGCTGTAGAGGGTGTAGGAAATCAGGCTCGAGACGCCCTGCGAACCGCGCTCGATGTCGCGCGTCATCCCGCCCATCTGGCGATCGAGATGAAACCGCAGCGACATGTCGAACAGGTGCCGGAAGACCTGCAGCACGATCGTGCGATTGGCCTCATGGGTCACCCGCGAAAACACAAGCTCCCTCAGCTCGGTAAAGAGCGACACCGACAGCCGAAGCAGACCGTAGCCCACGATTAGGGCCACCGGCACTGCGATGGCCGCGCGCGCGGCCGCCTCGGGCGTATCGAGCGCATCGACCACCGCTTTCAGCACCAAGGGCACACCAACGTTGGCGAGCTTGGCCGCCACCAGACAGGCGAGTGCAAACAACACCCGGCCCCGCCAGGCCCACAGATAGGGGAGCAGCCGCGACACTGTCTGCCAGTCACCACGAATGGGTTGAGCGCCGGACACGGCTGCGGCAGTGGGTATAGAGGCGGGCGCAGCGCGCCGGGCATGATCTCGCATCGGATCTCTTGTCTTCTCAGGAAGGAAACCGATATTGTGCGCGCACGTAATCCAACAAGGCCCGCCAGCATGAATCCCAAGACCACCGGCGCGCGATCCCACGCAACCGATCACGCCCCCCCGGGACACTCGCTCGTGCTCCGCGTGGTGCCCATGCCCGCTGATGTCAATGCCAACGGCGATATTTTTGGCGGCTGGGTGATGGCGCAGGTCGATATCGCTGGTGGCATCTGTGCAGCGCGCCGGGCCCGCGGCAGAGTCGCGACCGTTGCGGTCAACGCGTTTCAGTTCCGCCAGCCGATTTCGGTCGGTGACGTGGTGTCGTTCTACGCCTGTATCGAACGCGCGGGTCGCACGTCGGTCACGGTGCATGTAGAGGTGATCGCCGAGCGTAACCCGGCGCAACCGGTCGTGGTCAAGGTGACCGAAGCCACGCTCACCTATGTCGCGATCGATGATTCCGGTCTGAAGCGCGAGATCCCGGTCGATCCTCCTGCGCCCTGATCGGCAGCAAGGAGCGGAGCCAGCGTTTGCGCGAGTTCACGCGCCCAGAGCGCGCATCCCGCCTCACCCGGATGAAAGCCGTCGGACGCGAGGAGTGCGGGATCATGGAGCCGCGGCAATACCCAATGCAAGGTGCCCGAGCGTGCCGTACTCCACTGGCCGAGCGCGCGGTCATAACGTCGTGCCTGCAGCCCCAGCCACATTCTGAGTGGCTGCGGGAGCGCGATGAATCGGTCCATGGGCGGCAGTCCTGAAAACACCGCAGCCCGCACGCCCAGACCTTTGAGGCGCGCGTGCAGGCGGTCGAGATCGGCGAGCCAGCGCGCGATCGGCGTGGCGCCCGTGACATCGTTCACCCCCACCACCACCAGCGCGACATCGAAGGACTCTGCCGGCGTGCGCGCCTCGTCAAGGCCCTGGTCAATCAGCGCGGGCAACGCCGCGGCCGACACACCGGTGCGGGCGATCAGCTGCCAGCGGCCTGGCGTCACCCCGCGTGCGGCCAGTGCGCTGATCAGTTGGCCTGACAAGGCTTGCGACTGATCGGTAACGCCCACTCCGGCGGCCGACGAATCGCCCACGATCAGCAACCGTGCGCCCGCGCCATCCATCTCGGCTTCACCAATCCGGGCGCCTGCAGCTTCCGGAAGCCGCAGGGCCAGACGCCGAACGCGCCGGCCCTGCCAGACCATGAGCGGCGCCGCCGGCGCGAGCAGCGCCCGTGCGAGCGCCTCGCGCGGCGTGCTCAGCGCGCGAAGGGGAGCGATTCGAGGCGGCACTCTGTGCCCGAACCGCTCCAGTCAGCGAGCGGCCCTGACAGATTCACCCCTCGCCGCGTGGCGGTCATTTCCGCGATGATCGCGAGCGCGATCTCGGGCGACGTGAGCGCGCCAATCGATAACCCCGCCGGACCCCGCAATCGATCCACTTCGGCGCGCGAGAGATCGAATTCAAGCAGCCGCTCGCGACGCCGCTCGTTGTTGCGTCGCGAACCAATCGCGGCGATGTAAAACGCCGAGGTCTTGAGCGCCTCGATAAGCGCGAGATCATCGAGTTTCGGATCATGGGTGACGCACACCACGGCGCTGTTGGCGTCCAACTGCATGGCAAGCACCAGGTCGTCAGGCATCTGCGAGGAAAGCGTGACCCCAGGCTGCGCCTGCCAGGTACTGTGGTACTCCGAACGTGGGTCGCAGATCGTGACCTGATAGTCGAGCATGAGCGCCATGTTGGCCAGGTAGTGCGAAAGCTGGCCCGCGCCAATCACGAGCAGACGGTAGCGCGGACCATGAACGGTGCGCAGCGTCTGGCCGTCGAAGGCTACGATATCGCCCACCTGTGCGGGCTTGAGCGTTGCCATGCCGGTTCGCATGTCGAGCGAACGCTGCACCACCTCATGCGCCTCGATTCGAGACAGCAGGTCGCGCAAACCCGATTGCGTGGAAAGCGGCTCAAGTACCACCTGCACGGTGCCGCCGCAGGGCAGACCAAACCGCTGCACCTCCTCGGCGGTTTCGCCGTACACCGTGCTCATCGGCAATGCTGAATCAAGATCGCCCTCGCGCAGACGCCGGATCAGATCGTCCTCGATACAGCCCCCTGATACCGACCCCGCCACCTGGCCATCGTCGCGAATGATCATGAGCGAGCCGGGCGGCCGCGGGGCCGAGCCCCAGGTCCGTACGACGGTACTGAGCGTGACACGATGGCCCGCGTCCATCCACTGGATCGCGGTGCGCAGGACTTCAACATCAATGCTGTTCATGCGGACCTCCGAGGCAATGCGGCGCCCCGTCATGTGGGCACCTGCGGCAGTCCAGCCGCCGCGAGAGCGCAAAGGATACGGGATCCGCGGCACCAGCGCAGGCGCGCCCTGACGGTCCGAATGAGTCGGAGCCGCCCGGGCGCAACGCTACCGCCGGCGCCCCGACGGCAGCGGCGTATCCGCGTCTCAGTCCACCTTCACCGTATGACGGCGGGCGCGCTCGACTTTGGGTAGCGTAAGCGTGAGCACGCCGTCGTGAAACACCGCCTTCGCCTTCGATCCATCCACCGCCGCCGGGAGTCCCACCGTGCGGCTGAAGGCGCCGCGCGAGATCTCGCAACGGTAGAGGTCGCCCGCTTCCTCCTTTTCCTCGTGCCGGGTCTCGCCGCGCAGGGTCACGCTGTCTTCACCGACCGAGATATCGAGTTCCTTCTTTTCGATCCCGGGAACCTCAGCGCGCACCACGATGTCGTCTTCACGGTCGACGATATCGACGCGAGGCAGGCGCGGCTCAACCCACCCTGCCTCACCAAGCGCGGGCCAATCGGCGCGCCAGGGACGCATCCAGCCGCGCCGGGCGAGCAACCGATCGAAGAGTCGGTCCATTTCATCAAACGGCGACACCACACTTTGAGCATGAAGTGATCGCCATGGTGCGGCGCCATGCCCCGGAAGTGGGTGATGAACATGTGAGTGTGCGTCCGAGCACCAATGGCACCTATCTCGCCATCACCATCGTGATCGAAGCCACCGGCACGGAGCAGCTGACCGTGATGTTTCAGGACCTCAAGGCGCACGCGAGCGTCAAGATGGTGTTATGACGGACGCTGCAGGGATTCTGCGGGTCCGTCGTCTGCGCAGTGAAGGCTCCGGTGCGCCGGATGCCGCGTCTGAACTTTCCCCGCTTGATTACGTGCCAGTCTGGGATGCCATGCGGGCATTCACCGCTTCGCGCACGCCTGAAACACCAGACGAATTGTGGCTGCTGACGCACCTGCCAGTATTCACCCAGGGGCAGGCAGGCAAGCCCGAGCACCTGTTGCATACCGGCGATATTCCGGTGGTGCAGATCGACCGGGGCGGGCAGGTGACTTATCACGGACCTGGGCAGCTGGTGGTGTACCTGCTGTTGGATGTGCGTCGTACCGGGCTCGGTGTCCGTGAGCTGGTAGAGCGCA
>JALREG010000226.1 GCA_023253905.1 Burkholderiaceae bacterium | reverse complement strand
AATGAAGCCGCCGTGCAGCGCGAGCCCGTTCATGATGGCGCTCATGCCGAATTCGCGAACACCGTAGTTGATATGTCGCCCGGGCGCCGCGCCCTCCGGTAGCTCGGTCCGCAGAGCGCCACACCCGCGGAAATCGGTGAGGTTACTGCCCGTGAGGTCGGCCGATCCCCCGATCAGTTCGCCCAGCGCGGGACCGAAGTGATTGAGCGCGTTTTGCGAGGCCTTGCGGGTGGCAATGGTTTCGGCCCGGGCGATGGCATCGGCGATGGCGGCGCTACGTGCATCATCAAACGTATCGCCGAGTTCGCCGGCCATGCGTCGTTCGAACTCCGCGGCAAGCGACGGATGAGCGCGCCGGTAGGCTTCAAATCGATGCTGCCAGTCCGCCTCGCGAGCGACCCCGCCCGCGCGACCATCCCAGGCAATACGTACGTCGTCGGGAATCTCAAACGGCGCGGCAGACCAGCCTATGGCGGCGCGCGTGGCCTCGATTTCAGCCGCACCCAGCGGCTCGCCATGCGCCTTGGCGCTGTTGGCCCGACCGGGCGAGCCCTTGCCAATAATGGTGCGACACTGGATCAGCGTGGGGGCAAAAACACCGTCGCGCCCTTCGCGTGCCCACAACCGGGCCTGCTCGAGCGCTGACTTCACGGCGGCCACATCGTGACCATCAACGCCACCGATCACATGCCAGCCGTAAGCGCGAAAACGGGCGGCTGTGTCATCGCTAAACCAGTGACGTACTTCACCGTCAATGGAAATGCCATTGTCGTCATAGAGCACGATGAGTCGCGACAGCCGATGCGTGCCAGCAAGCGAACACGCTTCGTGCGAGATGCCTTCCATCAGGCAGCCATCGCCCGCGAACACCCAGGTGAGGTGATCAACGATCGCGTGGCCGTCGCGATTGAATTCGGCGGCGAGCAGCTTTTCCGCGAGCGCCATACCCACGGCATTGGCGAGCCCCTGACCGAGCGGGCCCGTGGTGGTTTCGATGCCAGGGGTGATACCCACTTCGGGATGACCCGGTGTGCGCGAATGAAGCTGGCGGAAATTTCGCAGCTCGCTGATCGGCAGATCGTAACCGGTGAGGTGGAGGAGCGCATAGATCAGCATCGAGCCATGACCGTTCGACAGTACGAAGCGATCGCGGTCGGACCAGCGCGGGTTGGCGGGGTTGTGCGACAGCACGCCCGCCCACAGCGCCAACGCAATTTCCGCCATGCCCATCGGCATGCCGGGGTGGCCGGAGTTGGCCTGCTGCACAGCGTCCATGGCGAGTGCGCGAATGGCTGCGGCCATGCGCGTCGACAAAGGCCCAGAGGACAAGGCTGCGGGTACTGCAGTGACTGGATCGCGCGTTTCGCCCATGCGGAAGACTCCCCGGACTCAAGCCTTGACGCCGATGCGGTTGATCGGCGTCGTTCGACGGCTGGAAAACCCGAAATTCTAACAAAGCGGCGGGGCGAACCCTGAGTCCGGGCACCCCCCGTTGCTATACTCGAAGGCTTTGCGGATTCCGGTCCGCGGGGTTTGAATGCAGGGACTTCACCTTACCGCCGACCTCTACGACTGCCGCTGCGAACCGTCACTTCTCACCAGCGCGGACCGTCTTGCGGCACTCTGCCGGCGAGCGGTTGAGCAGTCCGCACTCACACTGGTCGACGAAAAATACGTCCAGTTTCCCGATCACGAAGGCGAGCCCGGCGGTGTCACCGGCGCGGTGCTGCTCGCCGAATCGCATCTGGCTATCCATTCATGGCCAGAGCGTCGCAGTGTCACGCTCGATGTCTATGTCTGCAATTTCTCAACCGATAACTCGGCCAAAGCCGAGCGGGCGCTGGATCTGCTCCTTGAGGCATTCGATCCGGGTTCGCGGGTGATCGAGCGCCTGCTGCGCGGCATTGACGACCCGTTTGCACAGGCCGCTGCCTCGCTTGCCGGTACCCCGGCCGATCGCACCGCGCCCAAAGCGAGTCCTAACGGTCAGGGGCTGCTGCTCGAATGGCTCAATAGCGACAGCGCGTATGGATTTCGGGCCTCGCAGCGGCTTGAATCGGTCAGGACGCCATGGCAGAAGCTCGAGGTGTTCGACACGCCACAGTGGGGGCGGCTGTTCCGTTTGGATGGCTGCTTCATGACCTCTGAACGCGATGAGTTCTACTACCACGAGCCCATCATTCATCCCGCTGCAACCAGCCACCCGGCGCCCGCCACCGCGCTGATCGTGGGCGGCGGCGACGGTGGCTCGGCCGAAGAGCTTCTCAAGCACCCCAGCATGCGCCGTATCGTGATCGCAGAGCTGGATGCCGAGGTGATCCGGATGTCTCGTACGCACCTGCAGGCGGTACATCGAGGCGCGCTCGATGATCCGCGGGTTGCGATCAGCATCGGCGACGGCTGGGACACCACCGAGGCTCTGGCCCGCTCGCGCGAAGGTTTCGACCTGGTGATTCTCGATCTCACCGACCCCGACACGCCCGCGCACCGGCTCTACACGCGCGACTACTTCGCACTCGCGAAAAGCGTGCTGAACCCGGGCGGCGCACTTGCGCTACACGTCGGCGCACCCGCCTATCGTCCAGAACGGGTTCGCGCCCTCCTGGCCGACCTGCGCGCAGTGTTTGCAATCGTCCGCCCCCTGGGCGTGCATGTGCCGCTCTATGGCGCCTACTGGGGCATGGCGGTGGCATCCGATGAACTCGACCCCCTGGCCCTTGATTCGGCAGAAGCCGCTCGACGAATCGCCGCCCGCGGCCTCCAGGATCTGCACTACTACAACGAGCAGGTGCACGGCGGGCTCTTCGCCTTACCCAATTTTTATCGGGCGCTACAGCCTTGATCCCGCGCGTGCTGATCCGCGCCGCCGACCCCACGCGGCCCTTTACAAGCGGCGCCCGGGTCGCGCTGGATACCCGACAGCGACATTACCTCACGCGGGTCTTGAGGCTCAGCGCAGGCGCCGGGGTCGAGCTCTTCGACGGACGGGGAGCCCGCTGGGCAGCGCGGCTGGAGGGCGCAGCCGAAAGCGCCGTACTCGTCATTGAGACGGCCTTACGCGCCACCCCGGAAAGCCCGCTTGTCATCCACCTCGGTCAGTGCCTCTCAAGCGCAGACAAAATGGATTGGACCATCGAGAAAGCCGTTGAACTGGGCGCCACCAACATCACCCCGCTTTTTTCAAACCGCAGCCAGGTCCGTCTCGATACGGACCGCGCCCGGCGCAAGCTCGAGCACTGGCGCGCAGTTGCTGAGGCCGCCTGCATGCAGAGCGGGCGCGATCTGCTCCCAACCGTGGAAGAACCGAGCCCGATCGCACGCTGGGTCGCGCAGTCGGCCGCCCCCCTCCGGCTCGTGCTCGACCCGCAGGCGCCCACCACGTTATCGGCCTGCATGCGGGCCAGCGCGCCCGGACGCTCCCCGATCTGTCTGCTGGCGGGGCCCGAGTCGGGTCTGGATGACAGAGAACTGGCGGCGGCCCGTTCAGCCGGCTTCCAGGCGGTCAGCCTGGGCCCGCGAGTACTTCGCACCGAAACCGCCGGACTGGCCGCAATCGCTGCCCTGCAGGCGATAGCCGGCGATTTTTGAGGCCGGGAAACCGGTGAGGCGTCGCAGCGGCCGACGGATGCCGCGCATGCGAATGCGGTTTCGATACCCGGTCGCGTCTCAGGCAGCCGGGCGCGAGGCCCGTGCGTCGGCCACCGAGTAAAACACGCGAAATGCGATGCCCTTATCGAAAAAGAAGTCAGCAGTGTCGCGAAACACATCAAGCAGCGCATCGCGCTGGTCACGGTCGAAATGCGCGCCCGCAGGAAGGCGCTGAAGCACCACGACAAAGCCGGGCTGATCAGCATCGGCTGCAGGTTTGAGATCAGTGATGCAATCGTAGAGGGCATCGAGATTGCCGCCAAAATGCCCCGGCAGCGCGAAGCCCTCAGCGATTCGACTCATCACGCCCGCCTTGTCTTCGACACCATCGAAGTCGGCCCGAAGCACCGTCTGGCCGCTTCGCTTGGCGTTTCGAAGCAGTTCATCCAGATCGTACGCGGCCAGCGGCAGCATCGCTTGGGCTGGCATGTTGCTGAGTGCTGTCATCGTTCCTGCCTCCCGGTTGGGGCCTCACGAATGCGCCGAAAGCTCTTGTAGTGGTCATCGGTGTAGAAGTACTCACCCGAGGTTCGCGGATCGCCACCCGCCACAATCCGCCGCGCACCCCGCGTGCGTTCACCCGGCGTGCGAACGGTGTACTCGGTGTAGTGATCCGGTGGCCGCTGCGGCAACACCCGCTCGCGGTTACCGAAACGCGTACCGTCTTTGTCGTATGGAAAAGGCCCGCCCGCCTTGATCAGACGCAGCGTTTCGCGCGCTTCTGGCGGAAGCTCGGCAAGATCGACCCAGCCAATCGCTGGGGCCGCTTCGGGCGAGGCACGCTGTGCCTGCGCAGGCGCCAAACCGCCGCCCAGCCAACCGGTCAGCACCAGCAGAGCGGTGCAAACAAAAACTGACAGCCATCGTGTAATCATTTCCGTACTAGGCCACAGCGCAAGCGGTTTGGCAAGCGCCGGCCTGGTCGGTCAGGCCGGTGGGAAAACAATATCGCAGCTGTTGGGCTGAACCCAGCGCGCGCACTCGCGGGTGCGGTCCAGGCAGCCGCCGTACTCGTACACACCGCGCGGGTCGCGCCAGCGTTGCATCAGAGCGAGCACACGCGCATGCTCCACAGGGTCGGCTTCGGTCAGAGCCACCCGGCGCGCCACTTCGTCTTCATCCACCCGGAGGCCACCATCTTCACCACGGTAGGTGGCGTGGCGCCAGTGGTAGATCTCGACACATTTCCGTTCGAGAGTGAAGGGCGCATTGCGCTTCCAGAAATTGGAGAACAATCCGTCGCCGATATAGATGACCCAGGAACCCTCGAAGCCCTCGGCATCGGCGGAATGGGCATCGGGATTGCGAAACCAGATGCGATCGCCGGGAACAAACCAGCAAGCGGGCAAGGGCTCTTCAAAGGTACCGAGCTCTCGCAGCAGCACCTCATGAAATTCGCGCGATTCGATCGGCCGGCGAATTGAGCGCTCACGCAGGCGCTGCTTGAGTTCAGGATGAGCGCGCGCGGCCTCCCGCGCAATCGCAAGCAGCATCACGTATTCGGAGGCGCGATAGCAGCCAAAGCCATAAGGATCCTCGCCCGGACCGGGCTGCGTGGCGGCGGCAAGCGCACCAACCAGGCTACAGCCCGGACGCAGGCTGAAGCTACCGGATTCCAGACGTTCCCAATACGCCTCGGGACGGTACTGATCGATATCGAACCGGAGTGCCGTGGCGGCTCCGGCCTGGGCCGTGTCAACACGAATCCGCACCGCCGATTCAAACTCGTCGAAGTCCGGGAAATCGAGCGCGAGCGGCGACAGCAGCAGGCCGGCAAGCACTTCGCGCTCGGTATGGCGTTCGTCGCGGCCGCACTGTTCGGCGAGCACCTTGCCCAGCGCGGTGGTGTCGAGGTGCGGCGCCCAGGTGACCCCAGACTCGGGTACCAGGCCCGCGCACAGCGACGAGTCGTTTGCCTCGATCCGGACATGGGAAAGCAGACCCAGCTCGTCGAGCCACGCACGCAGACGCCGCATGTCCCGACCCGGATCTGCGGCAACACCCGCCCCACCGATCCGGACTCCCTTATGCTCCCCCTGTCCGGATTCTTTGTAGATCCGGTTCATGCGTGCAAGTATCGGTCAGCCTATGCCGGAATGGCAAGGGGCCGGACGGGCCCCGCGAAACAGGTTCCGTGCCTAGCGATCGCTGTTGGCGTCCACCACGGTCCAGGCGGTCATGTTCACGATCCGCCGCACCGTCGCCGACGGCGTGAGGATATGAACCGGGCGCGCCGCCCCCAGGAGCACCGGACCGATCGCAACATTGTTGCCCGCCGCCGTCTTGAGCAGGTTGTAGGAGATGTTGGCCGCGTCGATCCCTGGCATCACCAGGAGGTTTGCGCCGCCTGTCAGCGCGCAATCCGCCACCCCGCGAATGGATGGGTCCAGGGCTACATCGCCGTGCATCTCGCCATCAACCTCGAGGGCGGGGGCGAGCTTGCGCAGCAACGCGAGGGCCTCGCGCATCTTGAGCGCGGACGGGTGATCGGAGGATCCAAAGTTCGAGTGGGACAGCAGGGCTACCTTTGGCAGGATGCCGAAGCGACGCAATTCATCTGCTGCGGCCACGGTGATCTCGGCAAGCTGCTCAGCATCCGGGTCGATATTGACGTGGGTATCGACCAGTGTGAGCTGGCGCCCGGGAAGCATCAGCGTGTTCATCGCCGCATACACGCGGCTGCCCGGCTTCTTGCCAATCACCTGATCGATGTAGCGAAGATGCTCGGAAAAGGGCCCGCCCGTGCCGCAGATCATGCCGTCGGCTGCGCCCAGCCGCACCAGCATTGCGCCAATCAGTGTGGGGCGGCGGCGCATCTCGAGCTTGGCATAAGCCTCGGAGACGCCCTTGCGCGAGGTGAGACGAAGATACTCGCTCCAGTATTCGCGATAGCGGTCGTCCTGGTCGGGATTGATCAGATCGAAATCGGCACCGGGTCGCACCCGCAGGCCCAGCCGTTCGATTCGTTGCTCCACCACCATAGGACGACCGATCACCACCGGCCGCGCGAGCTTCTCATCGACCACCACCTGTACCGCGCGCAGCACGCGCTCGTCTTCGCCCTCGGCATAGGCAATCCGCCGGGCACGCGCCCGGCGGGCGCTGCTGAAGATCGGCTTCATGAAGTTGCCCGAGTGATAGACGAACTGCTCGAGCTGCGACCGATAGGCATCGAAATCGGTGATGGAACGCGTGGCCACACCGCTTTCCATGGCGGCCTTCGCGACCGCTGGCGCGATCATGACGATCAGCCGGGGATCAAACGGCTTGGGGATGAGGTATTCGCGGCCAAAGCCGCCGCCTGGTACGCCATAGGCGGCCGCCACGATATCGGACATCTCGGCACGCGCAAGTTCGGCCAGCGCCTGAACGGCCGCGATTTCCATCTCGCGCGTGATGGAGGTGGCTCCGACATCCAGTGCCCCGCGAAAAATGAACGGAAAGCACAACACGTTATTGACCTGGTTCGAATAGTCGGTGCGGCCGGTTGCGATGATTGCGTCATCGCGCACCGACTTCACCTCCTCGGGCATGATCTCTGGCGTGGGGTTGGCGAGCGCGAAGATGAGCGGGTTGGGCGCCATCCGCGCCACCATCTCGGGCTTCAACACACCGCCCGCCGACAGGCCCAGAAACACATCGGCGTCCTGAATGATTTCGCCAAGCGTTCGCGCCTCGGTCTTGCGGGCAAACTGCGCTTTGAGCGGATCCATGAG
>JALREG010000180.1 GCA_023253905.1 Burkholderiaceae bacterium | reverse complement strand
ATGAAGCGTGCGGGTTACCCGGTGGCGTACGCTGCATCGATCATCGCGGGGGCGGCCATGATCGGTCCGCTCATCCCGCCATCGATTGCATTCATTCTCTACGCCGCGGCGACGGAAGCCTCGGTGGGGCGGCTGTTTTTGGGCGGGGCTATTCCGGGCGCGCTGCTGGGGCTCCTCCTGATGCTGCAGGCTTATGTGCAGGCGCGGCGTAACAACTTTCCGAAGGAACCCAAAGCCACGTTCAGCGAGCGGGTGAAAACCACGGCGGTCGGCATGCCGGTGCTGCTCATTCCGGCAGTGGTGCTAGGGAGCATCCTGTCCGGCATTGCCACGCCCACTGAGGCGGCGGTACTGGGTGTACTCGCTGTGATCGTGGTCGGCGGCTTCATGTATCGAGAAATGTCTGCGGCCACTTTTACCCGTCAGGTATTGGCTACCTCGCGAACCATGGGCTCGGTCTTTCTGATCATCGCAGCCGCTGCGGTATTCGGCCGGGTGCTCACGCTCTACGGTGTGGCAGACGGGCTTGCCACCTGGATGACCGGCATCACCCGTGATCCGGCGGTGTTCCTGTTTGCGGTCATCGTCATTTACCTGCTTCTCGGTTGCATGCTCGATACGGTACCCATCATCTTGGTGTTCGTGCCGCTTCTCATGCCCACGGTCACTGCCCTGGGTATCAACGAGATTCAATTCGGCGTGATCACGGTCTTTACGCTGCTCATCGGACTGGTCACGCCGCCCTACGGGCTCACGATGTTTTTGCTCTGCCGGATCGCCAATATTTCGATGATGCAATTCTGGAAGGAAATGTGGCCGATCTTCGGCACCATGCTGGTGACGCTTGCGCTCATCACTGTCTATCCCGAACTTACCACCTGGCTGCCTGATCTCTTGATGCCCGTTAAATGAGCACTATCCTCGTTACAGGACTGAACGGACTGATTGGCCGGGCGGTGGCCGACCGGCTGGTTCGCGATGGCCGATCCATCGTTGGGATGGACCAGCGGGTGAGCTCCCATGAACCCTTTCCGGTGCTGGCGCACGACTTGCCGGACCCGCATCGTTGGCATGAGGTGATCCAGCGTTTCGGCATCACCGACATCATTCATCCGGGGGGCATATCGGGGCCTATGCTGCTGCCGGATGCGCCAGCACGGATTGTCGACATCAACCTCGCGGGCGTCGCGGGCCTCCTTGAAGCGGCGCGCATTCACCGCATCCGC
This sequence comes from Burkholderiaceae bacterium, assembly GCA_023253905.1. Next base: position 2,471 of record JALREG010000180.1, on the reverse strand, counting down.
CGGGTGGTCTGTTTCTCCTCAGTCGTGGCCTATGGCGATCAGCCTGACCTGTCGCCGGTTACCGAGCAAACCGTGCTGCAACCCACCACGATGTACGGCGCGACCAGGGCGGCGGGCGATGCGCTCATCAATGCCTATCATGCGCAATTCGGGGTCGATGCGGTGTCGCTACGCGTGGCTGGCTGCTATGGTCCCGGGCGGGTGACGCCCTGCGTGATCCGGCAAACCCTGGAGGCGGGATTGCGCGGGGAGGCTACGAGGTTTCGAAGTGACCCGCGGCGGACGCGACAGTTCGTCTATGTTGATGATGTCGTCGATGCGGTGGTGGCTGCGTTGGATACGCCTGCACTCACTCAACGCACTTACAACCTCGGACCGGGCGTGGCGCACAGCCTCTCAGAGGTCGAGGCTGCGATTCGCTCCTGTCTGCCTCAGGCCCGCATCATCGACGATCCGAACGGCGCAATGCTGGGAAGTTTCGGCTTGGGGGTGCTTAGCATCGAGGCTGCGCAGCGCGATCTCGCGTTCTCGCCGCGAACGCCGCTCGCTGAAGGCGTGAAGCGCACGCTAGCCTGGGTCAGGCAGCGCGGAGTCGGTTGAATCGTCTTCGGGGTGGGTGCGGATGCGGCCCGTTTATACATCGCGTATATGCCGCAGCAGCTGGAACGACACCCGCCAGCGCTGCCCGTCGCAGTCAATGGTGGCGGTCTGCGCGTTGACCCGGGTGATCACGCCGATCCGCGGTTGCAGATGACGATCGTCGAAACTCACCCGGTCGCCGGTCCGGAACGACTCGCGCGTCGGTTTGGGCGGGGGCGAGGGCGGCGGGTCGCTCGCCGGGTCAGCTGGGCTCGAGGCGTCCGGCTCGATTGCCACATATGGCAGCTTCCAGTGCTGGCGAAGCGCATCGTCGCGAACGACCGCATGGCGATCCTGTAGATCCACCACCCGACCGCTTCGCATCGCGAGGTCGGCGGTGTTGTTACGATGATCAACAAAACGGACAGCCTGGCCGACATGCAGCCGGGTGCGGACGTCAAGAATGCGTCGTGGATCGGTCAGCAGTCGATCAAGCACCAGGCTCAGGTGATAGAGGTCGACGCTGCGGGAGCGATGAAGGGCCTCCAGGGTGTCGGGATTGATCATCAGTCGCCTCTCCTGGGCCGGTCGTGGAAAATGAACAGCATACCGTTTCGGTGGACGCTTCACGGGTCGGCTTACGTCCGCGCTCCGCAGTATCGTGTGCCGTTCCCATCATCGGAGTCCGGCCATGGCTGCCCCCATCGATCTCTACACCTGGAATACGCCCAACGGACGCAAGATCAGCGTCGCCCTTGAAGAAATGGGTCTGCCCTACGCGGTACATCCAGTGGACATCACCAAAGGGCGTCAGCACGAAGCGTCGTTTCTTCGAATCAGTCCGAATAACCGAATTCCGGCCATCGTCGATCATGATGGCCCGGGAGGCGAGCCACTCAGCGTTTTCGAGTCGGGCGCGATCCTCATTTATCTGGCCGAAAAAACCGGTCGCTTCCTGCCGGTTGACCGCCGTGCGCGCGTGCAGGCGCTGGAGTGGCTGATGTGGCAGATGGGCGGGTTCGGTCCCATGCCCGGGCAGGTGCACCATTTTCTGGGGGTGAGCGACCCGCAGGATCAGCGCTATGGGCTCGAGCGCTACAGCAAGGAAACGCATCGCCTCTACGGCGTGATGAACAAGCGGCTCGGTGCGCACGAATTCTTTGCCGGCGAGCTTTCGATTGCCGACTTTGCGATTCTCGGCTGGGCCTGGCGGCACGAGCGCCATCAGGTTGACTTGAATGCCTACCCCAATGTGAAACGCTGGTACGACCAGATGATGGCAAGGCCTGCGGTTCAGCGTGGCTTTGCGGTGGGGATGAACTAACCGAAGGGGGCGCAGGCCCCCTTCCTGGTTACACGCTTCACCGGCCTGCCGAGCTCACCGGTCTGCCGCGCTCAGCCCAGCGCCGCCGCTGCAACCCAGCTGTAGAACGGAATACCCCCCAGCAGATTGACAGGAAAGGTGATGCCCAGCGACAGGCCGCAGTAAAGCGCGGGGTTGGCTTCGGGAATCGCCTGGCGCATGACGGCTGGCACCACGATATAGGACGCGCTTGCCGACAACACCATGAGGAGCGCGGCATCGGTGGCGGGTAGCCGGAGGGCGGCGCTCAGAGCCAGGGCGAGCGCGGCATGCACGATCGGCGCGAGCACCGCGTAGGCGATGAGAAGCGGGGGCGCCTTGCGTGCATCACCGAGATTGCGCGCCACGGTGAGCCCCATGTCGAGCAGGAAGAAGGCGAGCATTCCCTTGAACAGATCGATCGAAAACGGCTGCATGACCGCGCGTCCAGACTCGCCGCTCAGCATGCCCACCATGAGCCCTCCGATCAGGAGCAGATGTGAACCGTTGGTGAGTGACTCATGAAGAATGCGCCCAATCTGCGAGCCCG
>JALREG010000156.1 GCA_023253905.1 Burkholderiaceae bacterium | reverse complement strand
ACCATGGCCAGCCGGATGGATGCCGGCACCGCCGCCCTTCTGCTGGAGTTCCGCGAACAGGACAAACGCTGGCGGGTTGATCGCGAAGAGCGTCTGATCGATTCCGCGCAAGCCAATCGGGAACTGGTGCGAAACCTGGCTCACGAAATCAAGAATCCGCTCGGTGGAATTCGCGGGGCGGCGCAACTCCTTCAATCGGAACTGGATTCTGCCGATCTGCGCGAATACACCGAGGTGATCATCAAAGAAGCTGACCGGTTGCAGGACCTGGTCGACCGACTGCTCGCGCCGCATCGCAAGGCGCGCCTGCTCGCCGAATTGAATGTCCACGAGGTCTGCGAGTACGTACGGTCACTAGTTCTGGCCGAGTATCCGCGCGGCCTCAGAGTGGTGCGTGATTACGATGTCAGCATCCCATCGCTTACGGGCGACCGCGAGCAACTGGTGCAGGTGCTGCTCAATCTGGTGCGCAATGCGGCGCAGGCCCTGCATGGACGGGGGCGGATTGAGCTTCGAACCCGGATTGCGCGCCAGGTGGTGATCGCCAAACAACGTTGGAAGCTGGCACTTGAATTGCATGTTGTTGATGATGGTCCGGGGATCCCGGAAGACATTCGTGAGCGAATTTTCTTCCCGCTGGTGTCCGGACGTGAAGGAGGAACGGGTCTTGGGCTGACGCTGGCACAGACCTTTATTCAGCAGCATGGAGGTCTGATCGAGTGCGACAGCCGGCCAGGTCGAACCGATTTCTGCATTCTTCTGCCTTTGCGGTGAGTAGCCAACGATGAGCGCAGTCTGGGTGGTGGATGACGATCAGTCGATCCGTTGGGTGCTTGAAAAAGCACTCGGTCGAGACGGCTTCGACGTGCGTGCGTTTTCAAGCGCTCGAGAGTGCCTGCGCGCGCTGTCGGTGGATGAGCCCGACGTCCTGGTCTCTGACATCCGCATGCCAGGCGAGTCTGGCATCGAATTGCTTCAGCAGGTCAAGGCTGATCACCCTGCGATGCCGGTGATCATCATGACGGCATTTTCTGATCTGGAAAGCGCAGTATCGGCATTTCAGGGTGGTGCCTTTGAGTATCTGCCCAAACCCTTCGATGTACCGAAGGCGGTCGAACTCATCCGGCGTGCGGTGGAAGAGTCGGAACGTGACCAACTCGGGGCCGATCCGGTCGAGCCTGGGGTCGATATCCTGGGACAGGCGCCCGCGATGCAGGAGGTGTTTCGGGCCATCGGGCGATTGTCACAGTCGAATGTGACGGTTCTGATCACAGGCGAATCGGGTACCGGAAAAGAGCTTGTTGCGAGAGCGCTGCATCGACATAGCCCGCGGGCCGATCGGGTGTTCGTTGCCCTCAACACCGCGGCAATTCCACGTGATCTTCTTGAATCTGAGTTATTTGGCCACGAGCGCGGCGCGTTCACAGGTGCGCAGCAGATGCGGCGTGGGCGTTTTGAACAGGCCGAGGGTGGGACGCTGTTTCTCGACGAGATCGGCGACATGCCGGCCGAGCTTCAGACCCGATTGCTACGCGTTCTGTCTGACGGACATTTTTATCGCGTGGGTGGGCACCAGCCGTTAAAGGCCAATGTGCGAGTCATTGCCGCCACGCATCAGAACCTTGAGGATCGTGTACGCCAGGGTCTGTTTCGTGAAGACCTTTTCCACCGGTTGAACGTCATTCGGCTGCGCTTGCCGGCGTTACGCGAGCGCTCTGAAGACATTCCGCTTCTCATCCGGCACTTCCTGTCGCGCAGTGCGCATGAACTCGGCGGCGAGCCCAAACGTGCGACCGATGAGGCAATCCGCGTGATGAGCGCGTCCCCGTGGCACGGCAACGTCCGTCAGCTCGAGAATGTCTGCCGTTGGCTGACGGTGATGGCGCCTGCGCAGGTGATTGAAGTCAAGGATCTGCCGCCCGAAATTCGCGGCGCCGCTTCGCCCGATGGCACGATGGGCAGCGGTGGCTATGCGGGCTTCGCGGGTGCAATGGGTGCAATGGGTGCAATGGGGGCAATAAGTGCCACCGGTAGCCCAGGTGCCGGTAACAATGCTGGCGCGGGTGCTGCTCAAGAAGGCATCATGACGGCGTTTCAGTCCGAAGCCGTCCCGTTCGCAGCGGCGCTCCCACGGTCCGATTCGGCGGCGCAAGGCGGCGGCGGAGCCGCGTCGTATGCCGGAGCAGGCGTGGCGGCCCCGGCATCGTCGGCCGGAATCTTCCCCTGGGGCGCAGCAACGCCCGTACCGCATTCGGCGGGTCAGCCTGGCGCTGCGGTGTCGGGTTCGGGCGATCCGGTCGTGAGTTTCGCCGATGCGGCGGGTGCCGACCTGCCACCGGCCTGGGTCTCGCAGCTCGAAAAAGATGTGTCGCTGCGCCTCAACTCGCAATCGGTCGAGGAGCGGCTCAAGGGCGATAGCGAGCTGATGGATCGGCTCACTCGATTGTTCGAGGCAGCGGTGATTCGTACGGCGCTTCGCCACACCCGGGGCCGGAGAATTGATGCAGCCCTCAGGCTGGGCATCGGCCGAAACACCATTACCCGGAAAGTGCAGGAGCTTAAGCTCGAGGAAGGGTCTGACCTGACCTGAGCCGTTGCGTCTTGGGGCGGCGTGCAAAAGGCGCTCACGCAGCGGGTCACAGTGCGTCCGGTGGCACGCAGACGCTATCGCGCTGCAGTAGTCAGGCGAGTTCCGCCACCACCGGCGCGTGGTCTGAGGGCTGTTGCAACTTGCGGGGTTCGCGGTCGATGCGGCAGCCGGTCAGGCGCGAGGCGCTCAGCCTGTCGACCAGGATATGGTCGATCCGAAGGCCGGCGTTGCGGCGAAACCCGAGTTGACGGTAGTCCCACCAGCTGAAGCTGCGCTCGGCCTGCGGAAACATTCGGAATGAGTCGACAAACCCTGCCCGGATGAGCGTATGAAATCGCTCGCGTTCAGGATCCGAACAGAGCACTTGCCCGTTCCAGGCGACCGGATCGTGCACGTCTTCGGAGGCGGGCGCGATGTTGAAATCACCGAGGAGTGCGATCGGAAGGCCCGCTTTATCGGCCGCCAGCTCCTGCGCAGGCAGCTGGGGAGAGATCCATTCGATCAGGGCATCGATCCAGCGCAGCTTGTATTCGTATTTGTCGCTACCCACGGCCTGGCCGTTGGGGAAATAAGCGCACACCACGCGTAACCCCGCCACGGTCGCGCTGATCAGGCGCTTTTGCTCGTCCGGGAAAAGCGGGTTGCCGATCACTACGTCGGTGGGTGCGCCCACCGTCTCCCGTCGACACAGGATGGCCACACCGTTGTAGGTGGGTTGGCCGCTGAACACCGATTCGTAGCCCGCGCCTGCGAGTTCATCGGCGGGGAAACGGTCGTCAATCAGTTTGGTTTCCTGAAGGCACAGCACGTCAATCGGGTGGGCGGCGAGCCAATCGAGCACCTGTGGCAGCCGAACCTTCAGCGAGTTGACGTTCCAGGTGGCGATTTGCATGGCGACCCTCCAACCTTCAGACGGTTTCGACCATGCCGCTGTGACGCAGCAACGCCTCAGGGCTGGGCTCGCGGCCACGGAACGCGCGGAACGAATCGATGGCGGGGCGACTGCCACCAACCGCCAGGATTTCGCTTAAGAAACGCTGACCGACACGACCGATTTTCTCGGGCTCGCCGGCGACCTCTTCGAATGCGCCGTAGCAATCGGCCGAGAGCACCTCAGCCCATTTGTAGCTGTAGTAGCCGGCCGCATAGCCACCGGCAAAGATATGTCCGAAGCTGTTCTGGAACCGGTTCCAGGTGGGGGGGATGAGCACCGCCACCTCCGCGCGAACCTGATCAAGTAGCGCCTGCACCGATGCAGCGTCGGGCACCGCGGGCGACTGCGCATGAAGCTGCATGTCGAAGAGCGCGAACTCGACCTGCCGCAGCGTCTGCATGCCAGCCTGGAAGTTTCGTGCCGCGAGCATGCGATCGAACAGCTCGCGCGCCAGCGGTTCGCTGGTTTCGACATGGGCCGACATTTCGCGGACCACTTCCCATTCCCAACAAAAGTTCTCCATGAACTGGCTGGGGAGCTCTACCGCATCCCATTCAACGCCGTTGATTCCCGAGACGCCCAGTTCGTCGACGCGGGTGAGCAGATGATGCAGCCCGTGGCCGAACTCGTGAAACAGCGTGATCACATCATCGTGCGCGAGCGTGGCAGGGCGATCGCCCACCGGGGGCTGGAAGTTGCAGTTGAGGTAGGCAACGGGTGTCTGCAGCG
>JALREG010000408.1 GCA_023253905.1 Burkholderiaceae bacterium | reverse complement strand
TACCCTGTTCGAACAGACCGGCGGCATGTACCCCGAGCTGATCACCCGCAATGACCTTGAGGTATTCCTGCCGCCCATCGGTGGCCAAACCGTCTATTTGTTTGGTCGCGTGAGCGACCTGGCTAACCCGGCCGTTGAACTCACCGCGCGCGTTCATGACGAATGCAATGGCTCGGACGTCTTCGGCTCCGATATCTGTACCTGCCGCCCCTATTTGACGCATGCCATCGAGGAGTGCATTGCGGGCGCACAGCGTGGTGGCGTCGGTCTGATCGCCTACAGTCGCAAGGAAGGCCGCGCGCTGGGCGAAGTCACCAAATTCCTGGTCTACAACGCTCGTAAGCGCCAGGCAGGCGGCGATCGGGCTGACACTTATTTCGAGCGCACCGAGTGCGTCGCCGGGGTTCAGGACATGCGCTTCCAGGAACTCATGCCCGATGTACTGCATTGGCTGGGTATCCGAAAAATCCACCGGCTGGTCAGCATGAGCAGCGACAAATACGATGCCATCACCGGTTCGGGAATCGAGGTCGTTGAAAGAATTCCGATTCCTGACGACCTGGTGCCGGCCGATGCGCAGGTTGAAATCCAGGCCAAGATGGCAGCCGGCTATTTTAGCGATCCCTCACGACTGAAGGTCGAGCCCCCCGAAAGCGTGCGGGGACGCGATCTGGGGGCAAGTGATGACTAATCGTGCAGTCTCGCTCGACGCTTTGGCAAAACCGGGCAGCCACGCGACCGGCACGCCCGCCGGTATGCGCTCGCCCCTGATGCAGGCCGCCACCATTCGTTCGCGATCAGCAGCCATTACCCAGTGGATCGAGGCCGGACATTCGGCGTGGTGGACCGTGCAGCGTGACCGGATCACCCATGCCGCTCGCGACGTAGCCGCGCTCACGCTCGAGCGCTTTCCCAATCTGAAGGTGCCTTTTCACAGCCGCTGGCGTCACTTTGAAACACAAGGCCAAGACCGCGCTGCGGGCCTCCTCGGACTGCTGGCGCGTGCGCACCCTGCCCCGGACTCGCGGGCGGTTTTACTCACCAAGCTCGACCTCTGTGTGGTGAGCGTCCTGCTCGATGCAGGCTCCGGACCGGGTTGGCGATTTGTTGATTCGGCCGGGCACCCCCACCAGCGCTCAGAAGGCCTGGCGGTGGCGAGCATTGAAGCCTTCATTCAAGGCGCTTTTTCGTCAGACGCCCGCCAGCCGCTACAGGCTGATGCCACCGGACTGGAAGGCCTTACTCGGGCCCGGTTATCCGATTGGTTGCAGAACCGTCCAGACAATCCCCTGGAAGGCCTGGACGGGCGACTGGCTCTCATGAATCGGCTCGGGGCGGCGCTGCGCGAGAGGGGTGACCGCCGCGTGGCCGACCTTTACGCGCCGCTCCTTGATACCGCCTCCGATGGAAGTGAAAACCAACGCCCCACGATTTCGGCTGCAGCGCTTCTCCATCAGACCGTGAGTGCGCTTTCGTCTGTCTGGCTCAAGGCGTCCGAGGCGCCGGATGGTGCACGCGGTGATCTCTGGCCTCACCCCGCAGCCACCGACCCCGAGCCCGCGAGCGGCAGCATTCAGGGCTGGGTGCCCTTTCACAAACTGAGTCAGTGGCTCTGTTATTCGCTGATCGAACCGCTCACCGAGGCGGGGTACACCATCAGTAATCTGGATGCGCTCAGCGGGCTTCCTGAGTACCGGAACGGCGGGCTGCTGGTGGATACAGGCGTGCTGGTGCTTCGCGATCCTGGCCTCGCGGAGCGCACCTGGACCCCCGCCCATACGCTGATCATCGAAAGGCGTGCACTGACCGTCACGCTGATCGACGATCTCGCGCATGAGGTACGCCTTCTGCTCGAACAAAAAGGGCATGACGCCCGATCGCTTCCGCTCGCCTGCATCCTTGAGGGGGGCACCTGGGCCGCCGGGCGCAGGCATGCCGAGCGGCTTCGAGCTGGCCGCCCCCCGCTCACCGTCGATACGGCGGGATCGTTATTCTGAAGGCCCCCGCTGGGCCACCCACCATGAAACGGAGTCCTGCCCGATGAGCCCGTCCAACGCCCGTCTGATTCAGCACCCTCTGGTGCAGCACAAGCTCACGCTGATGCGCGAAAAAGACCGCAGCACGAGCAGCTTCCGGCGATTGATGCATGAAATCGCCATGCTTCTTGCCTATGAACTCACACGCGACATCCCAACCATCGATGTGGAGATCGAGACACCCCTCGAACGGATGCGCGCCCCCCTCATCGACGGCAAGAAAATCGTGTTCGTGCCAATCCTTCGGGCCGGGAACGGCCTGCTGGACGGCATGCTGGAAGTGGTTCCCGGAGCACGAGTGGGACATGTCGGGCTGTATCGCGACCCCCACACGCTTGATGCTGTGGAGTATTACTGCAAGCTTCCAGACGATATTGCCAATCGCGACGTGATCGTGCTCGACCCCATGCTTGCCACCGGGCACTCAGCGGTCGCAGCTGTCGATCGCATCCGCGAGGCCGGCGCACGCTCGATTCGATTCGCGTGCCTGCTTGCCGCCCCGGAGGGCCTGGCAAATTTTCATGCTCGACACCCGGCGGTGACGGTATACACCGCGGCCATTGATCGCGAACTCAACGAACACGGCTATATCCTCCCCGGACTCGGCGATGCAGGTGACCGGCTCTACGGAACGAAATAAACAGCGCGCGTCAGCGGTCCTGGCACAACTCTCCGAGCAACGCGTCTAGCAAGCTCTCCTCATCGTCAAACCTGCGATAGCCTGGCACCTCAGGCGCGCCGTGGATCGCCAAGACCGGCTTACCCCATTGCAGCGCGAGCGCCATTTCGGAAGTTGTGCCCAATCCCCCGCCGATCGCAACCATGGCCCGGGCTGCGCGGGCAATCAACGCGTTGCGGATGATGCCCAGTCCGGTGGGTACCGCAACGGTGAGATACGGATTGGCGAGGCTGGTGTCTTCCTCAGGAAGAAGACCCACCACAATGCCACCGCATGTCGATACGCCTTCAGACACTGCCGACATCACGCCATTCTTCCCGCCGCACAATATGGGCACGCGTAGCGAACCCAGCACCTGGCCCACCCGGCGCGCGCAGGAGAGTTGGACGTCGGTGGCTTCGCGGGGCCCCACCACCGAGACCGGCTGACGCACCGCGTGAGGTCCAGACTGCCGGGCAAGCAGATGCATTGCTCGCTCGCGCAGCATCGCGTGAGGCAACAGCGACAGGAGCGTTTCCGGCAGCAAAACAGCGTTCGAAGTCATGTTGAGATCTTTCAGTGAGTGACCTGCAGACGGTCCCGGCCACGCGTAGCGAGTTCACCCGCTGCGAGTACCAGCACACACATGCCGAGCAGCAGGAGCGAGAGCGCCGCTGCCATCGGGAAATCACCGCTGCCATCGGAAATCTTCAGGTAGATGAGCAAGGGCAGAATATTGATCTGCGTGCCTGCCAGTGCGAGTGCAGTGCCGTATGTGCCCATTGCCACCGCGGCGATCAGGCACCAGATCGCCACAAAGGAAGGCGCGAGCTCCCGAAAATCGGTATCCAGCCATGCACGCCAGGGGGACGCTCCGAGGGTGAGCGCTGCGTCGAAGGGTCGGCGATCGAGATTCGCGAACAGGGGCACCATGATCAGCGCCACCCGGGGAATCAGGTAGTAGCCATAGGCAAAAGCAAGCCCGCCGGTTGAGTAAATCCATTGGCCGGCCACCGCCGGATCAGCGCCCAGCATGGCGAGCAGTTGCGTGATGAACCCGGCACGGCCGAAGGCGAGAATGAACCCGTAGGCAATCACCAGCCCGGAGAAGGTGAGCGGCACCCCCAGCAGCACCAGCATGAGCTGCCGCTTTCTTTCGGATAAGCGCGCCACGGCGCGAGCAAGCGGCGCACCCGCGAGGAGCGACAGCGTGGCAGTGCCCGCTCCGAGAAGGAGGGTGTTCCACGCTGCTGACCCGAGTAAGGCATCGTCACGCAGGCTTACCGATAGCGCCTCGGATTCGATCGCCACTTCAACCAGTAGCGATCCCAGCGGCAGCAGCAGAAACAGCAGTAGCCATGCATAGGCAGGTAGCGCGCCCAGTCGTCTGACCGCGCCCCTTCCGAATGCCGACGCCATGATGGCTGCCTGCCGCCGATCTGCTGACTCGCCTGCGCGCGACTATTTCGCGAGTGCGGCCGCCGCCCAGTCGCGGTCGATCTCTGCCTTACGCGCCGACGCTTTGATGACATCGAGCGGACGCAGCTGGGGCGCATCAGGCATCTTGCTTCGAACGTCCGCAGGCAACTGAACGCCCGGCACCGACGGACGGACAAAGCCCTGGGCAAACAGCGTCTGCCCCATCTCGCTCATGGTGAAGTTGAGCCACAGCCGAGCCGAGTTGGGGTTGGGCGCACCCTTCACCAAGCTGATCGCGTACGGGGCTGATGCGCTCGCCTCTTTCGGGATGATCACCGCACAGGCGTCGCCCATGCCGTCAACGAACTTGGCCTTGAGGCCGTCGTTTTCGTAGCTGATCCAGACCGGGATTTCGCCTTTCAGAAATTTGGCATAGGGCGTGGTGCCCTCCACCCGCTGCACATTGCCCGCAGCATGGAGCCTGCCGAAAAAATCAGTGCCCGGCTTGGTGTTGTCGATGCTGCCACCATTGCCGTAGGCCGCCGCGATCACGCCCACCTGACCGACACCGGTTGAACGCGGATCGAGATAGGTCACGCTGTTCTTGTATTCGGGCTTGAGCAGGTCGGCCCAGCCCTGCGGAATATTTTTCACCAGCTTGGTGTTCACAAGGAACGCAATATTCAACGTGTGGATAGTGAACCAGCGGCCCTCGGGCTCGCGAAATACCTCAGGGAGCTTGTCGAAGTTGATCGGCTTGAAGGGGGCCACTACATCTTTCCTGGCCGCGTCCACAGCTGATGCAGCGAAGTAGTACGCCGTATCGGCCTGCGGTCGCCGGCGCGCCTTCTCTAGCGCCACCACGGTTGCAGCCGAGCCCAGATCGTTATAGGTCATCTCCACTTCGGGGTAGCGCTTCTTGAATTCCCGAAATAGCACCTTCCAGTTGGCCCATTCAGGACCGGTATCGAAAGACACGACCAGACCTTCTTTCGCGGCCTCGGCGTAGAGCGCTTTTTCGCCTGGGTACAGCTCGGGGCCTTCAAATGCCTGGACTCCGCTAGCCGACAGCGCGGCCATGGCGCCCAGCAGCACACGACGTTGGGCGTTGATTGGATGATCAGCATTCATAGCGAGCTCCTTAGGAATCAATGGACGGGTTGGGTGATGGATCAAAGTGTCTGCGCATCGTCATCGAGGATGACCAGCGCTTCCGGAGAAAGCGAAACCGCCGCGGACGCCACCGTAGCGCCTTCGCATAAGAGCGTGGGCAGAGGCGCGGCGGCCAGGCCCGATTGCGCCGCGACCGCCGACTGCGCACCCGACGCGGGAAGAAAATCCCAACGGCAAGTGGAGCCTAAAAACCGCACCCGTCCAGCCGCGCCCGGGATCCGGTTCGGGGCGTCGGGTGCGGGATCCGGGTGAATGGATTCCGGACGAACCAGCACGCAGATCGCCGCACCCGCCAGACGAGGCCCGGTATCCGCGTGCAACACGCCCAGCACCGTCTGCACCCGGCCCGGTTCGAGCACAGTGCCAGCTAGCAGATTGGCATGCCCGACAAAGCGGGCCACCATCAGGTTGGCCGGGCGCGAATAGAGCCCGCGAGGCGTATCAACTTGCTGCAGCCTGCCCTGATGGAGCACGGCCACGCGGTCGGCCATCATCAGCGCTTCCTGCTGATCGTGCGTGACGAAGAGTGTGGCTGCCCCGCTCGCGCGTTGAATATCGCGAATCTCATCGCACAGTTGCGCTCGAATGTGTGCATCGAGCGCAGCCAACGGTTCATCAAGTAGCAGCACCGATGGGCGAAAAGCGAGTGCACGAGCGAGCGCCACCCGCTGCTGCTGACCGCCGGACAGCTGCGACGGACGACGCGCTTCCAGCCCCGTCAGCCCCACTGATTCAATCATCGCCTCGGCCGTTCGACGGCGTTCGACGGCAGCTACGCCGCGCATGCGAAGCCCGTAGGCCACGTTCTCCAGCACCGACAGATGCGGGAATAGCGCGTAGCTCTGGAACACCATACCGACGCTTCGTTCCCAGGGCGGTACCGTGGCGACATCGCGATCGTCGATCAACAATCGGCCCGATTGCACCGGCAGCAACCCCGCCACCAGCCTCAGCAGGGTGGACTTGCCGCAGCCACTTGCGCCAATCACGGCAAGCAGTTCGCCGCGCGCCACGTCAAGTGAGACGCCCAGCAGTCCCTGTCCGGTGCCGGGGTAACGGTGTTCGAGTTGTTCCAGCGTAATGCTCATTGCACCGCCCCCGTTCGCCGCGCCGAAAGGCCGGCTGCACACAAGGCCAGCCCCAGGAGCACTACGGTGGCTGCACACGCATAGCCGGTTGCGCCGTAGAACGCCTGCAGCAGCACGACCGGATAGGTGCGATGCTTGAAACTCGCAATCAGGTTAGACACCTGAAACTCACCGATTGAAAGCGCCGCCACCATCACCAGCCCCGCCACCAGGCTGTGCCGCATCGAAGGCAGGGCGACGGTGATGAACTGCCGCCCTGGCGAGGCGCCTAGCGTAGCGGCACAGGCCTCGAGATCAGCCAGGCCGAGATGGCGAAGGTCGGCCACCAGCGCTTGCGTGAGATAGGGGAGCGTGAGCACCCCATGCGCCGCGATCAGAAGCGGCAGGGTGCCCAGCCACGGCGTCGCATCGCTTGAGAACACCAGCACATAACCAAAGCCCAGGGTGAGCGCCGGCACCGCCACCGGTAACGAGGCAATCAGACGGCCCGCGAAGGCCCCGCCGCGCGAGGCGCGGTGGTAGAGCGAATACGCAAGCGGCACGGCAAGCAGCGCGGTCACTGCACAGGTGCCAAGCGCCACATAGAGGCTGGTCCAGAACGCTCGCCGAAACGAGCCGTCAGCGAGGAGCTCCTGAAACCAGCGCAGTGTGAAGCCCGTCGGCAGGAGCGAGTTGGTCCAGGACTGCCCGAACGAACCGATCGCGACCAGCGCGATCGGAAGGAGCAGGTAGGTGAGATAAAGAGGGATGACCATGGCGAGGCGCCGATTGTAGGTGGGGTCCTGTGAAAACGCGATGACGATTTCGGAAGCTGCGCCTTTATTGCTGAGCGGCAAGTCATTTTCTTTACAAGGGCCTCAGATCTGCATACCCTTTCGATTTGAGACGGTCCCTTTGTGGCTGCTTCAGTACGTTCAATGTCACCACTCAAACATAAGAATAAGACCTGATCCGGAGACCCCTACGTGAGCTTTATCGAGAGCTTTGTCCAGATTGACGGCTGCCGAACGCGACTGCTGCGCGGCGGTCGGGGCACCACCCTCCTTTACCTGCACGGCGCAAACGGCGTCGCGGGGATCCAGCCCTTCATGCTGAAACTCGCCGAACGGTTCGATGTCTGGATTCCGGAGCACCCGGGATTCGGGCAGTCGGACGAACCCGAGTGGCTCGAAAATATCCACGACCTCGCTTATTTCTATCTCAACTTCATGCGCGAGCATCAACTCAACGGCGTGCATGTGCTCGGAAGCTCGCTCGGCGGCTGGCTCGCGCTTGAAATGGCGGTGCGCGACACGTCGCGTATCAAGACGCTCTCAATGATCGGTCCGGCCGGCCTTCGCACGCCGGGCGTGGTGCCAGGCGACGTTTTTCTCTGGAGCCCAGAGCAGTTGATTCGGAACACGTTTCACGATCAGAGCATTGCAGAGCGCATGCTGTCGGTGCCCCCTACCCCTGAGCAGCAGGAAGTGCTGCAGAAAAACCGCTTCACTTTCGCTCGGCTCGCCTGGGAGCCTCGCCTGCATGATCCCAAACTGCACAAGTGGGTGAAACGAATCGATGTCCCCACCCAGATCATCTGGGGCGAGCAGGATCAGATCCTGCCAGTAGGCGCCACACAGGCCTTCCGTGAGGCCATGCCTCGGGCGAGCATCACCGTCATTCCGCATTGTGGGCACTTGCCCCAGTCTGAACGGCCCGATGAGTTCTGTGACATTCTTTTCAAATTCCTGGCAGGGAAGTAACACCATGCAAGTCATTCTCTTTCACCTGATGCCCTACGCCGATCTCGATCTTCAAAAGTCGAGCGCCTATGACACCGTCTGGATGAAGCTGCCCAATGCGCTCTTCGATCCGGTGAAAGGTCATCAGCTCTACAACCGTTTTCTCGATGAACTGGAATACGGCGAGACCCTCGGATGGGATGGGGTTGCGGTCAACGAACATCATCAGACCGCCTACGGCATCATGCCCTCGCCGATCGTCACCGCCAGCGCGCTCGCCCGGCGTACGACACGCGCGAAGATCGCCATCCTGGGCAGCGCATTGCCGCTGCGCGAACACCCGCTCACCATCGCGGAAGAGCACGCGATGATCGATGTCATCACAGGCGGCCGCCTGATCAGCGGCTTTGTGCGCGGCATCGGCGCCGAATACCACACCTTCGGCGTGAACCCCACCTTCTCTCACGACCGTTTCCACGAAGCGCACGACCTGATCGTGCGCGCCTGGACTGATCCCGGGCCCTTCTCTTTCCAGGGCAAGCACTACAACGTGAGCTATGTGAATCTCTGGCCCCGCCCCTTCCAGCGGCCACATCCGCCCATCTGGATTCCCTCCCAGGGCAGCAAGGAAACCATCGACTGGGCCTCGCACCCGGACCGGCGCTACACCTACCTGCAAACCTTCAGCCCTGCCGCGGCGGTGTCGAAATACCTGAATCTCTATCGCGACACCGCGCGAAACTCAGGCTACGAGCCTGGCGACCACCAGCTCGGCTGGGCGGTGCCGGTTTACGTGGGTGATACCGATGAATCCGCCCGCCGCGAGGCCAAACCCCATTTCGAGATCTTCCGAAACCGCTTTCTCAAGATGCCCTTCGAGATGCTGCTGCCCCCGGGCTACACCTCGCGCGAATCGATGCGCGGTATCGCTGCGGCCAAGGGTTCGCTCTCGGGCGACATTACCCTGGAGAAGGCCGTGGAGCTTGGAATGTTCCTCTGCGGGAGCGCAAGCACGGTGCGCGAGACGCTAGAGTCCTACTGGCGCGACATGCGTTTCGGCAATCTGCTCACCATGTGTCAGTTCGGCACCCTGCCCGCGGATATGACCCGCGCCAACATGGAGCGCTTTGCGCGCGACGTGCTGCCCGCCATTCAGAAGCTTGGTACCGAAACCGAGGCGTTAGTGGCAGCTTAAGTCGCTGCCACGCCCCCGCCCTGAGCCGCAGATGCTTCTCGGGCAGATCACCAACGGGCTTGTGATCGGCGCGATGTACGCGCTGGTCGCAATCGGTTTCACGCTGGTGATCGGGGTGCTGGACAAGCTCAATTTCGCGCACCCCGAGGTCTTTATGTTCGGGGGCATCGTCGGCTTGGTGTGCGCGGCCCACACCTCGGTCTGGTGGGCGTTTCCGCTCGCCTTCATGGTCGGGGGGCTCATGGGACTCCTCACCGAGTTCGTCAGTTTTCGCCGCTTTCAGAGCGATGACGCGAAGACCACCGCAGCACTCTCGTCCCTATCACTCGGATTGGTGTTGGTCGACATCACCCATAAGGTCTGGGGCTCAGAGCCCGTCGACCTCGGACTGACGTCAGGCATTTTCAAAGAGGGTTTCACCGTTGCCGGGGTGAGGTTTCTCTGGATTCAGCTCATCATTCTCGCGGTTACCTTCGCACTGATGCTAGCGCTTCACCTCGCGGTATCGCGCACCTCGGCCGGCCGAAGGATCCGCGCGGTAGCAGAATCCTCGACCAACGCCGCGCTCCTTGGCATCGACGTACGACGCGTCACCCAGACTGTGTTCTTCGTATCCTCGGCGCTCGCTGCGGTGGCGGGCCTGCTCCTCGCGCTGCGCACGGGCGTGGCCAATCCCGAGCTGGGCCTCACCTTTGGTCTGAAAGCGGTTGCGATCATGGCAATCGGTGGCATGGGTGATCTGCGCGGAGCCGTCATTGCCGGCCTCCTGATCGGCGTTCTGGAGGCTCTTACTTTTCAGTTCGGTCTGGGGCGCCTCGGCGAGATGACCGTTTGGGTAGCAATGCTGATTGTGCTGATCTGGCGACGCGGCGGACTCTTCGGTGGCTTGCATGCCGGGGAGCAGCGAGTGTGATCACCGACCAGCTGTTCTTCACTGGTATCAACCTGATTCTTGCCTGGAGCGTCTACGTCGTGCTGCTCGCAGGCAATCTGTCGTTTGCGCAGGGCGCGTTCATGGCGATCGGCTGCTATACGTCCGGCCTACTGACAGTGAAACTGGGAGTTCCCCTGATCCCTGCAGCGATCGGGGGGGCAGTGCTGAGCGCATTGCTCGCCATGCTGATCGGCTGGCCTGCCCTCAGGGTACGCGGGATCTATCTGATCATGGTCACGATTGGCGTGACTTTCTGCGTGCGCGTCGGCCTCGAGAATTTCAAGCTGGTCGGCGGCGTACAGGGCTTTGGCGGCATGAGCGGTGCT
>JALREG010000345.1 GCA_023253905.1 Burkholderiaceae bacterium | reverse complement strand
TGGTGCCTATGCGGTGGGCATCGGTTCGGCGCTGGGCATGGAGTCGGGGGTGTTGCAACTGCTGCTTGCCCTGCTGGTGACGGCAATCATTGCCGCACCACTTGGCTGGATTGCGCTTCGCACGCAGGGCATCGCATTCATCATGATTACGCTCGCGTTTGCGCAGCTCTTCTACTACGTCTTCATCAGCCTGCGCATGTTCGGCGGCGATGATGGCATGACCATTCAGAAGCTGAGCGCCTGGGGGCCCCTCACCGGCAACAAGGTCGCCATTTATCTTTCTCTGGTGGTGGCACTGGTGCTTGCGATCTGGGGGATCAGCCGCACGGTTCAGTCGCGCTTCGGGCTGGTGCTGCGAGCCACCATGGTGTCGGAGCGGCGCGTGAATGCGGTGGGTACGCCCAGCCTTCCCTACCGGTTGGTGGCCTATGTGATTTCGGCCGAGCTCTGCGCGGTGGCGGGCTATTTTCTTGCCAACCTCACCAGCTTCGTCTCCCCCGCCTACATGGCCTGGACACTGTCGGGGGAGCTCATTGTCATGGCGCTACTTGGTGGGTCGGCCACCGTATTCGGCCCCGTGATCGGTGCGGCGGCTCTCCTGCTGCTCGAAGAGGGGCTCAAGGCCTTCACCGAGCGCTGGGCCCTGATTCTCGGGCCCATCATCGTGCTGATCGTGGTGTTCCTGCGCCAGGGGCTGTGGGGGCTGCTATCTGATCCTTCAGAAAAACCGCCAGGCGGCTCGGGGAGCGGGCACTGATGAGCAACGCTTCTGCCTCGCCCCTTCTGCGGCTTCGCGGCCTGGTCAAGCGCTTTGGCGGCCTGCTGGTCACCGACCAGGTCGACCTTGACATTGCCCAGGGCGAAATCCACGCGGTAATCGGTCCCAACGGCGCCGGCAAGACCACGCTCATCAACCAGATCGCGGGCGAACTCCGTAGCGACGAAGGCCGCATCGAGCTTCTGGGCGAGGATGTCACGCAGTGGCCGGTGGCGCGCCGCGCGCACCTCGGGCTGGGCCGTTCCTATCAGATCAATTCCGTCATCGGTAGCTTTTCCGCGGTAGAGAACGTGCTGCTCGCTGTGCAGTCCGGGCCTCGCGGTGGGGGCCACAACTTCCGGTTCTGGAAGCCCGCTACCGCGCCGGGGCCACTCATCGACCGGGTGGACGACATTCTCCAGATGCTGGGACTGGGCGCCGAGCGCGACCGGCCCGCTGCGGTGCTGTCGTACGGCCAGCAACGGCTGATCGAGCTTGCGATGGCGCTTGCCACCGAGCCGCGCGTACTGCTGCTCGATGAACCGATGGCGGGGTTAGGCCCGGTTGAAACCGAACGCATGATCGAGCTCCTGAAACGCCTGCAGCCGCACTACGCCATGCTGCTGGTCGAACACGACATGCATGCGGTGTTCTCGCTCGCCACGCGGGTGAGTGTGCTGGTCTATGGCCGGGTGCTGATCTGCGACGTGCCGTCGGTGGTACGCACCAGCGAAAGCGTGCGCGAGGCCTATCTGGGCGACGAAGAGATCGGCGCATGAGCGCATGCCCCCATTTACGGTCTGCCGGAGGTCGCGCATGACATCGGCCACGCCACTCCTTGAGCTTGCAGCGGTCGAGAACGGCTACGGCATCAGCCAGGTGCTGTTTGACATCAGCTTTTCGGTGGCGGCGGGTGAATGCGTGAGCGTGCAGGGCCGAAACGGCATGGGTAAGAGCACCACGGTCAAAAGCATCCTGGGTATTCAACCGGTCTGGCGCGGCGGCATCCGCTGGAAAGGCCAGCCGGTGGACCGGTGGCCGTCACATCGTATTGCGCGCCAGGGTGTGGGGCTGGTGCCCGAAGGTCGACAGATATTTCCCAACCTCACGGTGCGGGAGAACCTGATTGCCACCGCCGTGTCTCGCCCGGAACGCAGTGCGCCCTGGGACTACGCGCGCGTCGTGCGGCTCTTTCCGCGGCTCGCCGAGCGTGCGAACAATTTCGGTAACCAGCTTTCGGGGGGAGAGCAGCAGATGCTTGCCATCGGCCGCGCGCTCATGACCAATCCCGAGTTGCTGATCCTGGATGAGGCCACCGAAGGGCTGTCACCCCTCATCCGCCAGGAAATCTGGAATGCGCTCGCAACCGTGCGCGCCGAGGGCATGTCGATCCTGGTGATCGACAAAAATCTGCGGCCGCTGCTTGAGCTGTGTGACCGGCACCTGATCCTGGAAAAAGGACGCGTGGTGTGGTCGGGCAGCTCGGCGGATTTACGTGCCGATCATGAGGCGCAGCAGAAATATCTGAGCGCGTAAGGGGCGAGATCACGCTCCGCGCAGCATCACGCCCTGCGCCAGCAGCCTGCGCTGTACGTCGGCGACATCGACCCCGCGCGGCTGCACACGCGACTTGACCGCGACCGCCGCTGCCACACCGGCGCCCTGCCCTGTCAGCCAGCACTGCGGAATCTCGCGCAAAAAACCGTGCGAGTTGCGGTCGCACGCCACATGTCGGCCGGGCGCAAGGAGACCATCAAGCGACTCGGGAATCAGGCTTCCGAGCGGCACCGAGATGTTGGGCCATTTGGGATTGACCGAGGGCGTGACGCCAATTTCATCGGCATGCACCATGGCAGTTGGCCACTGCGCCCGGGTGACGCGTGATACGCCGGCCAGCCTGCGCGTATGACGCACGCCGATCTGTGGCCCGCTCAGCATGATGAACGCACGCTCGAAGCCCGGGGCATGCTCGCGATAAAACGCGAGGATGTTCCGGATCGCTTCGTGCGAGCGGATATCGACGGCGCTGAGATCATCGACATTGAGCCCCGAGTAGCCTGATTGGCGCGGTCCCATGAACAGCGCCACATCATTACGCCACGAGACATAAGCGCGCTCGAACAATCCGCAGCGCTCGCGTCCCAGCCGCATGAAGTCGGCAAACTGCTCCGGTTGCCCACCGCGGAATTCAAGAAACCGCTCCATATCGACACCGCCAAACAAAAAAGCGGTGTTCATGCAGTGATGGATATCGTCGGGTTCAATATCGGTGTCGCTGCGCGCACCGGCACGCGAGAACAGGTCGCCGTCTCCGGTGGCATCAATCACCACATCGGCAAAGATCGCCTGCCGGCCCTCCTTGCTCTCGAACACCACCCCCGTGACGCGACCGTTTTCCACGATCGGCACCGACACCCAGGAGTGATAGACCAGCCGCACGCGCCGCTCGAGCAGCATCTGCTGTGACTCGAGCTTGAGCCACTCGGGGTCGATGGTGGGCGCCCAGGTGACGATGCCATGGTGTGCCGAGGTGCGAAGCGCCCAGTACGACGCCCGCGCTGGGTCGCGCGACCCCCACTCGGTTCGCGGCGGACCCGCCACGGCGTCACGCGGCAGGCGATCGAGCATCTCTTCGGCAAAGCCGCGGATTGTGGGCTGTCCATCCCAGTCGCTCATCCGGTCGATCCAGATCACCAGGCCACCGGTCGAGAGCCCGCCCAGATGGTTGTAGCGCTCAAGGACGCAGACATCGACCCCCTCGCGCGCCGCAGCCGCCGCCGCCGCCGTACCGGCCGGGCCGCCCCCCACCACCAGCACCTCGCATCGGTGATACACCGGGATTTCGCGCGAGGGTTCGGTCCAGGTGCCCGTACCGTTTCTTGGCGCCGACCGGCGCCCACCCTCAAAGATGTCCTGCGACAGGATGCGTTCTTCAGAGATCTGAGTGGTTTTCAAATCGGCCCCCTTGAGTGCGATCATCTTGCGCAGAACCGCGGTATTGAGCAACCCTGCGCTTCGTTGAATGAAAGACCCCCTCAGCATGAACCCCCCCGCTTCGGCCCATCTTTCACCCGGCGTGGTCTAGAGCACGTGGCGTACCATGGTTGCTACATTCGTTGCCTGCGAAGGCAGCTTCTTTGACAATACGGAGGCCCTGCCCGATGAACCCTCGCCTGCCCCGAACCCTGAGCGCTGATCAGGCCATTCCGCGCACCGACGTCTTCAGGCGCCAACTTACGCTGAGTGCGATCCTCACGGTGGCGCTCACCGGAGCAAACGCCCTGGTATCACCGGTTGCGCAGGCCCAAACCGCCTGGCCCGATAAGCCGATTCGCATCATCGTGCCCTACGGTGCGGGCTCATCACCCGATGTGCTGGTGCGCATCCTCGCCGAGCGAATCGGCCCCCGGCTGGGCCAGCCTGTGGTGGTGGTCAACCGCCCGGGCGCAGGCGGCAACACCGGTACCGGCTACGTGGCCAAACACCCGCCCGACGGCACCACCTTCGTGGTCAGCACCAACGGCCCATTGGTCTACAACACGGTGCTCTATCGAAAGCTGGGCTACGACCCGCTCACCGAATTACGACCGGTCGTGCTCGCTGGCGGGCAGGCCAATGTGTGTGCGGTGCGTGCCGACTCTGGCATCACCAGCCTGATGGGGCTTGTCGAGGCGATGAAAGCCCATCCCGGCAAATTCAATTTCTCTTCCACCGGCGTGGGCAGCCTGTCGCAGCTGGGAGTGGAGTTGCTCAAGGTGAAGACTGGCACGTTTGCCGTACACATTCCGTATCCTTCATCGCCGCAGGCGATCACTGCCATCCTTCAGGGTGATGTGCAGTTCGCATGCGTCCCGGCCGTGGCGGTCATGCCGCAGGTCAGGGCAGGCCGAATGCGCGCGCTCGCTGTGTCCACTGCCAAGCGCAGTGAACTCACCCCCGACATCCCCACCATGAAGGAAGCGGGTCTGCCCGAGATCGAAAGCGTCGCCTGGATGGCGATCATGGCGCCCGCTGGCACGGCGGATACGATCATTCAGCGCATGAACCGGGAGATTAACGAGGCCCTCGCTGCGCCCGACGTCAAGCAGCGGCTTCATGCACAGTTCATGGAGCCGTTGGGTGGGTCGCCTGAAGATCTGCGCGCCTTCATGCAGAACGAGCTGCGGGTGATGACCCCGGTGATCCAGCGGATCGGGATCACCGCGGACTGAAGAGATTTTTAAGCTTCTTTCCGCCTGCGTCACGATAGACATCAAAGTCTCGGTCGAGCGACACAACATGCGCAATACCAAGCCGCGCCGCTGCCTCGGCAATGGATGCATCAGCCAGATCCAGGGGCAGGCCGGCAAATCGTTGGCAGATGGAGACGACCGACCCGAGCGCGCCA
>JALREG010000323.1 GCA_023253905.1 Burkholderiaceae bacterium | reverse complement strand
CCAAGCGCGGCAATGACAGCAAAGAGGGCAAGCGCCGATGCCACCACTGCGATCATCAGGAAGGTGTGTGCACTCATGCTGCCGATCCAAATAAATCGAGGAGGCCGGCGGATCGTACGTTCAGGTTTCCGTCGAGAAACTGAGGAATATGCCCAGTCGCAAGGTGTTGCGGCACCCGCCCCTCAATCGAATCGAGCCGAAACAAAGACTGCATCAGGATGCGACCGCTTTCGATACCGGTGACCTCCGAGATATCGGTTACGCGCCGACTGCCGTCGGGACACCGTGCCTGCTGCACCACAATGTGAACCGCAGACGCGATCTGCTCACGAATCGCCTGAAGGGGAATATCGACCCCTGACATGAGCGTCATCACTTCAATCCGGGACAGTGCGTCGCGCGGACTATTGGCATGCACGGTGGTGAGTGATCCGTCATGACCCGTGTTCATGGCCTGCAGCATGTCCAGCGCCTCGCCTCCGCGACACTCTCCGACCACAATTCGGTCGGGCCGCATGCGGAGCGCGTTTCTCACCAGATCTCGGACACTTACGAGCCCTCGCCCTTCAGAGTTTGCGGGGCGTGCTTCCAGGGACACCAAATTACGGTGGTCAAGTCGCAATTCAGCAGCGTCTTCGATGGTGATCACCCGCTCGTCCTGACCGATGAAACCGGAGAGCAGGTTCAGCAGCGTGGTTTTCCCCGCGCCGGTGCCACCAGACACCACGATGCTGCGACGACTGGTCACGCAGAGCTTCAGAAACGCCAGCATCTGCGCCGACAACGTTCCGAGCTCGACCAGATCCGAGGCCATGTAAAGCCGGCGATTGAATCGTCGAATGGTGACTGCGGGTCCGGACAGACTGAGGGGAGGGAGAATAGCGTTAAGACGCGATCCGTCCGCGAGCCGCGCATCGACCATGGGGGACCCTTCGTCAACGTGACGACCCAGCGGCGCGATGATTCGATCAATGACCGATCGGATCGCGTCATCGCTGGAGAACGCAAGCGCGGTCTGCTCGATCTTTCCGGACCGCTCGACATGAATGGGTGCGGTTCCATTCACCATGATTTCGGAGACCGTGTCGTCGGCAAGGAGCCCTTCGAGCGGGCCCAACCCCACGGCCTCATCGAGTACTTCGCGGATCAGCGTGATGCGATCAATGTCAGGAGGGAGCGCCGATTCGCTGCGGATGACGTCTTCAAGCGTTCGCCCCACCTGCTCCCGTAGTTGTGTGCCGGACAACATCCGGATGTCCTGTCGCTGCAGGTCGATCTGACTGAGCAATCTGCGGTGCAAGAGTCGTCGCCACACATAGCGATCTGACCCTGTGCCCCCAGGAACCTGGACGGGCTCGCTCTGCGCCAGAGAATGCGAAAGCCCCTGTGTGTCTGGTAAGGGTCGGCCAACGTTGATCGCGCGAGAGAGGCCAGGCAACGCAAGCACGCGAAGCTGATGCCCACCAATCACGATTTCATCGGACTCTGTGAGGGGACCGAACGTCACGATACGTTCGCCATTGACCTGAGTGCCTGCGAGGCTTCCCTGGTCGACGATTCTCAGGCCCGCCCCATCGATTTCAATTCGCGCATGATCACGGGCCACGCGCCATCCCCCGAGCACGATATCGGCGGGAGACGATCGCCCGATCACGCAGGGCAGTTTTTCTACATGGAGCGTACGCGGCAAATCGCCAGCGCTTTCAACGGAAAGAGTGAGCATCAGTCAACCATCCTGAGGAGTTCACGGATATCCTGGGCCTGATTGCGGCGCTCGATGGCGTGGGCTCGAGCCTGGTGCGGGTCATCGCTTACCAGGCGGGGGGTGACAAACACCACCAGTTCAGTTTGGCGATCGCGAAACATGCGCGAACGAAATAATTTGCCCAGAACGGGGAGTTCGCCTAGCGCAGGAACCCGGTCAACATTTCGAGAAGTTTCCTCAGACAATAATCCGGCAATAACCAGCGTCTCGTTCTCACGAAGGTTGACCTCGGTTTCGGCTCGCCGCTTCGTGAGCCCCGGGATGCTGTTCACCTGAACCTCGAAATCGATAGCCGAGATCTCGGTCGCGACTTTGGCTGCAATCACCCCGTTTGCCCCCGTGACGGGAGAAATATCGAACTTGACGCCGTATTCCTTGAACGCCACCGAAGTCGCGCCAAACCCCGCAGAAAAAGGGATGGGGAGTTCGCCCCCGGCGATGAAGCGCGCCGACCCACCACTCTTACAGGCAAGCCTTGGCTCGGCGAGAATCACTGCATCGCCGTTTTGCACCAGCATATGAAGCACCGACTTGAACGTGGCGGCAAGACCAAGCGACGCTGCGAACGGTGCCGCCGCGCTCGCTACCGTCGTGCCAGCCGCGCCTGCTGCGATGCCCTTGCTGAATGCCGCTCCCCGATAGGTGTCACCCACCACGCCAAACGCAGGGCCGTTGGCCGTTGGTGCCCAGCGGATACCCAGGTTCTGAAGCGCATCGCGCCGTACCTCGATCATCCGAACATCCATTTCGACCATCTTTTCGAGTCCAACCTTGCTCACCAGATTGACGATCTGCGGATAGCGACTTCCGATTTCGGCGATTCGCACCGCCTGCTCTTCGGAAACGCTGTGGCCCTCGATCACCACCTTATCGCCCACGACGCGGGACCCCAGGTTGGGCTGGTCGCCCAGCAGCGCACGGATCTCGGTGAGCAGGCGGCTGACGTCAGCCGGGATGACATTGACCACGTAGCTTCTTTCGACGCCGTCACGCGGCCATAAATGAAGCGTGCTCTGCCCGGCCGCCTCAGGGATGACAAGAACCTGGCGATCATCGAGCGACGTCGCCTGAATGACGCGTCCGTTACCCACCGCAATGCGCCGCAGCGGCCCGGTGTTGAGAAGATGCGCCTGACCGACGTAGAGGTGGAGCATTGACTGCGCTTCAGAAGCACGGTGCTCGGCCCCGCCCGGTGACATGCCAACCGCGGCCGCGGAAAGACCGAGGGTCACGACCAGGCCCGCGAGTGAAGCAAGAAGCGATTTGAGGCGGGTCATGTCGCTCACCTGATCAGTAGCGGTTGCGTAAGAAGGGGGCCTGGCATTGGGGGCGTGACCGGCGGCGGGGTGGCGGCTGCAACCGGCGCTGCAACCAGCGCTGCGGCCGGAACAGCCGCCTGGGAACGCGCCGCCATGGGCGCGGGTGCAGCCGCGTTCCTCGCATCGCTGGGGGCGACCGGTGCGGGCTCCTCGTGCTGGCGCGGCCGGCCCGCCGACAAGCCGCCGGTTCCGCCAACGATGATTTCGGGACCTGCCGAAACAATCGGCCGTTGCATCACCGCAGGCGCTCTGGGGGCTGCGCCCATCAGCGCGTGCGCATCCACGGGGGCGTTGGAGACCGCAAACCGGTCATCAGGGTTTCTGAGGAGCGCGGTAATCCGGCCCGTACGTTGCGCCACCACCAGCCGTGTGGCGTCCTCGGGCGAGAGTTCCACCGTGATCGAGGTGAAGGGCCGGACACCGCCCTCATCGGCTCCCGGTTTCAGTTGCCGACCGGTGGCCAGAACCGCCACGTTTTGCACCAGTACGCGCGCGGTTTCAACCGCTGTTCCTGCGTCCGCACCCTGGGCACGCGCCGAAAACAGAAGGTCGATCCGATCCCCGGGGCGGAGCATGCCCGACACCGCATTCACGTCATCGACCGCAATGGTGAGCGCACGAATACCCTGCCTCACGCGCGCCGACAGGCCGCCCGGCTCTGCCGGTTGAAGGATTTCGGCGAGCAGCGGCTCACCGCTACGAAGCGCTCGGGCGAGACGCATGCCGGCTTTGGCATCAAACTGCTCAGGCCGCAACGCAGACCCCGGTGCGAAATCGACTGGAATCGAACGAACCGCCATGTTATCGGCCGATACCGCCTCACCCGCGATCAGGTCGAACTTGGCGACGACCACCGAAACGGTGGCAGGCGGCGCAACCTTGGCCGCGGCCTGCTGGCGGGCGATGGTTTCGCTCACATGGCGGTCTGCGAGCACCACGGACAGCCCGGCAAAACTAAACGCCGCAGCGCCCAGCAGTGCGAGTCTGAGCACGGACCGCAGCGGACGGGACTGGGCGCTTGTCATGGTTTCCCCGCGTGGTTGAGGATCGCCTGGTAACGCCCCTCGATTGCAACGATCAAGCGTTCGATGGCGCTGTCGGGCATCAGCACCAGAGCCATGACCACGAGCGACAGGATCAGCATTGCTTCAGCCGCAGCCTGACCGGCGATACGGCGCGCAGGCCCTGCAACTCGCATTCGCCGTTTAAGGGATTGACTCATCGGTTGAACTCCAGGCGATGGACAACAACAGCGGTTCGTCCCGCCGTGGCCTCAAGGGTGACGACCAACTCGAGCGATCGGCCAACGTAGCGCTCGACCTGGGGGCCAGGCCGCAGGTTTGCCGTGGCACGCGCGTCAGACGCTGGGGAGGGGCCTACCGGAGCCGACCGCGCCGGCTCGTGGCTCACCTGCCGCAAGCCCCGCACTCGCGCGATGTCGCCGAACTGCTCTCGCAGCGTGTCAGGGCGGTGGCTTGATGACCCCACCCAGGTTGTGACGCGACTGCCCAGATCGCCCGAGACCACTTCAGTCACAGCCTCGACCGAGGGCGGCAGCCAGGAGCGACCCACCGGAACCGAGTGCGTGCTCCCCGCCACGTCGCGCCACCGCGTGAAATATCCGGTGATCTGATCGCCGTGTTCACGCAGCTGAACCGTGTCAAACCGGTCACCCGCACGACGCGCGATCATCAGCCAGCCCGCATGCTGGCTTTGCCAGACGGCATCGGCTGCGGTCCGACCCCAGTGTGCGTGAATGTCCGCAAGGGTCTCTGCCGCATTGCCAGGACCCGCTATCGACCAGATACTGGTGACCCTGCGATCGATCTCGAGTTGAGGGTTGATCAACCGGGTGATGAGATGCCCAGGCAGGTCGGGATGTTGCCCGGGAGCGGGACGAGACACAGAGACCTGATCGCCTGCGAAGGCGACGCCGGAAAGCCCTCCTGCCATCAACGCAACGCCTGCCAGCACCAGCGCGTGCGCCAACTTTTGAAACGCCCGACAAAACGGTATGCGCATCATTGCCGCCTATCCTGCGGAATGATCGTGACATCCAACCGAGGGGCCGACAGCGCAGCCGCACCTGGTTCAAGTCCCAGCGCATCCGCCGCGTTCAGAATGCCTCGCGTCAGCGCGTAGCCGGCATCCAGAGCGGATTCAAGGAAGGGGTCCAAGCGGCTTCCGCGTTCGACCCGCGACGCCACTGAACTCTCGTGTGCACCCAGCGAATGACTGGCATTCCATTCGTCTCCCAACACGGCGAGGCGCGCCTTCAGGCGTAAGGCAAGCGGTGACCCACCCGTTGCGGCGGGCGAACCTGACAGCGACAGGCGAACCGGAACCTCGACCTGCGATACACGGAGGCCTGCAGCCGCGTCCAGACCAAAGCGCTGAGGCCCGACCGACAGAGCGGGCAGCCCCGGCGCAGCGAGCTGGGGTCGTACAGCGGCGGCCACATTGACACCGGCATCAAGCGGGCTACGGGTCGAGGACAGGGACACCGATTGCAATGACTCGACCATGCGGCTGCCGTCGGGGTTGGTCCAGAACGGGTGCGTGCTTGTGCCCTGCCCTGATGTCGCCCCGGACATGGCGGAGTGCACTGCCTCGCCATCCAGCCAGCCGAGATGACGCACACGAATCGCAGCCGCGAGGTCGGCCGCCCGCGCCGGATCGTCACACCCAGCGCTCTCAAGCCGGCACTCGAAAGCAAGCGCCCTCGCCGCCCCAGCGGCGCTTGCCTGAAGCGCATGCAGACGTCCGATCATCAGCACGGCGAACAACAACGCAACCGCGGCAAGCGTGAACACCAGGGTTTCGACCATGGCCTGACCATGCTGCCGCCCCGTTTGAGGGGGCCTGAGAGCCGGTGCGGACTGGCCTGCAAACGGGCGCGCCTCGCGATCGAGATCAGCGCGCATAGGTTGCCGCCGCCGCACGGTGCGCCTCCGTGGGTGAAATGAGTCGAGCCTGCCAGAACGGACTGAACAGACTGGGAAGCTGCGCGGGTGTGGAGGCTTCGGGCGGTGGGCTGAAATAGACCTCGGCGGCCGAGAGCGCCCAGAGGTAGCGCCCGTGCGCCCCATCACTAAGCCGCATCCGACCGCTGGTGACCGCGAGCTTATCGGCGGTTCCGATGTCGCGTACCTCGACCCGCGCCATCACGGCCAACTGCGACACCGCGGGCGCGTTGCCGAGTCGGATCTGAGCGCCCAGATCGTGAACCGTTGGGAGGCCTGCGAGCGAGGTGGTATCGCCGCTTGCACCAAAGAGCGCCAATGCGGTGGCGCCTGGGTTCGTGTGCGCGCTCTGCAACTGTGAGTCGTTCCACGCCGGGTTGACGCCTGCACCGCCCCAGCCTACCGCCACCGCCTCGCGATCGCGGCATGCCCCGAGCCCCAGGAACCCGCCTGCCCGCCAGTCGTGAAGCGAGAGGGTGTCGACGGCCGACCAGGTTTCAAGCGATTCATGGAGCGCAGTACCCCCTCTGCGACGAAGCCACAGTGTCCACTTGTCCAGATCTGCACTTCGCCCCGCGCACGACGACGGAAGCGGCAGCCGGTGATCTGCGCTTCGTGGGTTGGCGGTAAAGGGGTCGAGCGATTCAAGCACCACCTGACGAAGCCTTGCCTTGTCTTCCGTGTCCACCTGCGGCCGCGTGAACGCGGCGAACGCACCGGCGTCACCCAACGCAAAGGCAAAGAACCGGGAGTCGCCGCTTCGCACCACCTCGTTGGCGATGGCCCCCAATCCGAATACTTCAGCTGACTTAAGTAGCGCGATCTGGCTGCGCTCAAGCCAGACCTTGTAGCCGAGTTGTTCATGCCCACGCCACGCCATCTCCGCGGATGCAGCGTGTTCGGTTGCAGCACGCGCAAGGTCGGCGCCGGATGCGATCGCTGCCACGGCAAGTGCCGCCGGTGGATAAGCAGCCGCCACCGATTGGGCGTTGGCCGCGAGCGCATCAAAATATCGGGCCCAGGCAGCCATGGTGACCGCCTGCGCCAGCGCCACTTCCTGGGCGACCATCGCCCGGTTGGTGTAGGCAGCATAGTTGAGGACGCGGGCGCGCCAGGTGGCGGCACTGAGTGCCGCAGCATCGGCCGCGTCGTTGAGACTCTGGCGGGTGGTGAGGACGCGGCCGCTACTGAACACCGCGAGCAGAAGAAAGGCTCCGCCCACGACCAGCAGCAGGGCGAGGACCAGCGCCTGCCCGGACTGCGTGCGCCGAAAGCGGCTATTGGTTATCGAGCCCATAGCTGCCGAGTCCCTTGCGCTGCGACGAAGACGACTGAGCGCTGGTCGCACTGCCCTGCGCCGAGGAAACTGCCGTGCTCGAGGACTGGCCCGAGATTTCCATGGCGAGCCCAGCAGTCTGGCTGCGCAGTGTCTGGCCAAAGAGGCTGTAGACGCCGATCGCAGCCACGGCAATGAGCGCGACCACAATGAGATATTCGGTCATGCCCTGGCCCGCCTGGCGACGGGCACGGAACACGGACAGACCGGGAGCGGGTGAATTCATGGGATCTCCTTGGATGGGAATGACAACCCCATTAGAGAGATCCGAACCGGTGCGGACAATTCGTCAGAGCGGTCTAGGCCAGGCGCGCGACACCCCGAACACCCAGGATCGGCGCGGGTTGACGTGGCTTGAGCGCGAAAGCCTAGTTCTGATGATCGACGGTCCGTCGCGCAGCGACAACGCTTACCGCACCACCCCGGAATTACGGCACCGCTGATGGATTGCTCTATCATCCGGCCGATTCAAGCAGAGGAGACCCCCGTGAAAAATCGTCGATGGCTGTTGAGCGTCGCAGCGGCCCTTGCACTCGCGTCGCCATTTTCCATTCAGGCTCAGAGCTACCCAACCAAGCCGGTGCGCTTGGTCGTGCCCTTCCCGCCGGGGGGGGGCACCGATGCGTTCGCTCGCCCGCTCACCAAGGTGCTGTCGGCCAACCTGGGGCAGTCATTCGTCATTGATAACCGCGGCGGCGCAGGCGGCACCCTGGGCGCCGAGGTGGCCGCCAAGTCGGCCCCGGACGGCTACACGCTGCTAGTGGGTGCCGTGCATCACACGATTGCGGTGAGCATGTACCCGCGGCTGGGCTATGACCTGCAGAAAGATCTGACGCCCGTCACCGTGCTTTCGTACGTGCCCAACGTTGTCGTGGTGAACCCGCAGCGGGTGGCGGCGCGCAGCTATGCGAGCTTTGCCGAGTATGTGAAGGCCAACCCGGGCAGGCTCAATTACGCCTCGGCTGGTAACGGCACCACGCATCACCTCACCGTGGAACTTTGGAAGACGCTCACAGGCAGCTTTGCCGCGCACATCCCCTACCGCGGCGCGGGCCCAGCCATGCAGGATCTTCTCGCTGGTCAGGTCGACTTCATGTTCGACGGCATGGGCAGTTCAATCCAGCACATCAAATCGGGACGTCTGATCCCGCTTGCTGTGTCATCGGCCAAGCGCTCGTTTGCGCTACCCGATATCCCCACGCTTGATGAACTCGGGGTGAAGGGCTACGACGCACGGACCTGGTACGCAGTGTGGGCGCCCGCCGGCACGCCGCGCGATATTGTGAATCGGCTGCAGCAGGAAATCGCCAAGGCGCTGTCTGGCGCCGAGTTGAAAGGAATCTGGGAAAGTCTGGGCGCCGAGGCCGGGGGTCAGTCACCCGAGGACATGGGCAAATTCGTCGATGGCGAAATCGCCAAATGGGCCAAGGTGGTGAAAGACTCGGGCGCAAAGCTCGACTGACGTAGCACCACCCCCGGCGCCTGCGCGACCGGGGGCGGGACGAGATCACACGCCTCGATCAGGCAGCCTTACGATGCTGTCCGTGTCCGTCAAAGAACTGCTCATCTTCGGTCGAACCCTTCAGCGCCGCGGTTGAGGCCTCGCGTTCAACAGTAGTGGTGACGGCGTCGAAATAACCTGTGCCCACTTCACGCTGGTGTTTCACCGCGGTAAACCCTTTATCGGCGGCTGCAAATTCTGCTTCCTGCAGTCGTACGAACGCCGACATGTTGTCGCGGGCATAGCCGTGCGCAAGCTCGAACATCGAGTAGTTGAGTGAATGGAAACCCGCGAGCGTGATGAACTGGAACTTGTAGCCCATGGCACCGAGTTCGCGTTGAAACCTGGCGATGGTTGACTCGTCGAGGTTCTTCTTCCAGTTAAATGACGGCGAGCAGTTATAGGCCAGCATCTTGCCGGGAAACTGGCGGTGGATGGCCTCGGCAAAGTTGCGGGCGAACTCAAGATCCGGCGTTCCGGTTTCGCACCAGATCAGATCCGCATAGGGTGCGTAGGCAAGGCCGCGCGACACGGCCTGATCGAAGCCTTTACGCGTGCGGAAAAAGCCCTCTACGGTCCGCTCACCAGTCAGGTAAGGCTGGTCGTTTTCGTCAACGTCGGTGGTCACCAGATCGGCGGCCTCGGCATCGGTGCGCGCGAGCAGCAGCGTGGGCACGCCCAACACGTCGGCGGCGAGTCGCGCGGCCACCAGCTTTGCCACCGCCTCACGGGTGGGCACCAACACCTTGCCACCCATGTGGCCGCACTTCTTGGCCGAAGCAAGCTGATCTTCAAAGTGAACGCCTGAAGCGCCCGCCTCGATCATCGATTTCATCAGTTCGAAGGCGTTCAGTACGCCACCAAAGCCCGCCTCGGCATCGGCCACCACCGGGGCGAAATAATCGACGTAGCCAGCGTCATGCGGGTTCTTGCCTTCCATCCACTGAATCTGGTCAGCACGCGTCAGGGTGTTATTGATGCGCTTGACAACCGCGGGTACCGAATTGGCCGGGTAGAGCGACTGGTCTGGATACATTTCGCCCGACAGGTTGGCGTCGCCCGCCACCTGCCAGCCCGACAGGTAAATCGCCTTCAGCCCCGCTTTCACCTGCTGCATCGCCTGGTTACCGGTCAGCGCGCCCAGACTGTTGACGAACGGCTCCTCGTGCAGCAAACGCCAGAGTTTGTCAGCGCCACGGCGGGCCAGCGAATACTCAACCGGGGCGGAACCCCGCAGGCGGACCACATCATCAGCGCTGTAGCCGCGCTTGATGCCGCGCCAGCGCGGGCTTTCAGACCAATCTTTTTGTAGTTTCTGAGCTTCGAGTTCACGGGAGGACATGCTGGGGCTCCTAAGGAGGAAGGTTCAAGACAGCCTTCAGCTTAGGGGTGAGGATGCTGCGAAGCAGGATGAAATTCAAAAATCAAGTCTTCAAATTATTATCATTAAATCAAATATTTAAATAATATTTTCGTATTATGAAAATCTGTTTTTCACAACGAGAAAAATCAACGCTGCGAAGCAACATCGATTTTTCACGATGCGAAACCTTCGCGTCACCCGGTAAAATA
The DNA here is from genome assembly GCA_023253905.1 of Burkholderiaceae bacterium. The sequence goes on along the minus strand of JALREG010000323.1, from coordinate 4,336 downwards.
CCGTTCTGACTTTCACGCGACAGGACCATCATGATTCGCTATATCGACAGCGACTATGCGGTTGCCGGCCAGTTGGCCCCCGAACACATGAAGCAGCTCGCCGACGCGGGTTTCCGCAGCGTCGTCAACAATCGCCCAGATGGCGAAGAATCCGCGCAGACGCCCAGCGCGCAGATGCAGGCGGCAGCCGAGGCAGCGGGGATGCAGTATGTCTACCTTCCGGTCGGAGCCGCCTACCCAGCCGAGGGGGCAGCGGTCACGCTGAAGCAGGAGCTCGCCCGCCTTCCCCGGCCGATTCTGGCCTATTGTCGGTCAGGCGCGCGAAGCACAACGGTTTATTCGCTCGCCAAGGGCGCAGGCTAAGCAGCGATCGGAGCAAGCGCTTCATCCCGAGTCTGTGCCCAACCCACCCTGTCGGCGCACGGCACCTGGGGAGGCGTTGCTCGATAGGCCACTGCAAACTTGGGGCCGGTGATCAGCCGGAACGGTTACGCATCCAGTCGGCCGTGCCATGGAACGCCTCGATCAACCGGTCGCTGAGCGAGGGATCAATGTCGAGTTCCCTCATCGCCTGCGCCATGCAGGTGAGCCATTGGTCGCGCTCGCTGATGCCGATGGAAAACGGCAGATGACGGGCGCGCAGCCGCGGATGGCCGAATCGCTCGATGTAGTGGGACGGTCCGCCCAACCATCCACACAAAAACCAGAACAACTTGTCTCGCGAAGTGTCGAGCTCGCGCGGATGTAGTGCGCGGATGCCTGCGTAGTCGGCTTCCAGATCCATCAGATCGTAAAACCGGTCAACCAGCGCCCGCACAGCGGATTCGCCGCCCAGTGCATCAAACGCCGTCGGCGTGTCACTCATGACGAGAGACTCGTACGAACCGGCGCGCGCAGCACGCCGCGCAGCCCAAGCCAGCCTGCGAGCACCGTTAGCAATGCGGTTGCAGCCATGGCCGCAGGAATGATCTGCCAGCGCGGCTGATACTCAAACTCGAAAATCACCTCGGCTAGCGTCCAGCCCACCGCGATAGCGCCGACCGCGCCCAGCAATCCGGCCAACGCACCGCCGAACGCAAGCTCAGCATGCTGCGCACGCGACAGGAAACGCGACGAGGCGCCCAGCGATCGCATGAGCGCAGCCTCACGGATGCGCTCGTCTCTCGATGACAGCAAAGCCCCCCAGAGCACGGTGAGTCCTGCCGCGAGCGTGAGCACAAACAGGAACTGCACGGCCGAAACCACCTGATCGAGCATCATCTGCACCTGCCGCACCAGATGCCCCGTGTCGAACACCGTGAGGTTGGGGAACCGACGGACCAGTTGCTGATCTAGCGCAGGCGACGCCTCGGGCAGATGAAACGCGGTGAGGAAGGTGGTGGGCCGATCATCGAGCGCAGCCGGCGACAGGATCATGAAGAAGTTTGCCCTCATGGAATCCCAGGCAAGTTTGCGTACGCTGGTGATGCGTACCTCGACCCGCTCGCCGGCCACATCGAAGACCACCGTGTCGCCCATCTTGAGGCCCAACGTCTTCAGGATGCCCAACTCGGCCGAAACCTCCATGGCCGACGCGTCGAACCAGCGGCCAGCGACAACCGTGTTGTGAGCCGGCGGCTGGGCACCGTAGGAGAGGTTGAATTCGCGCTCGACGAGACGTTGCGCGCGCTCGCCCGCCGGCACATGCTGGGTGGCGTCTTTTCCATTCACCTCGACCAGCCTGCCGCGCACCATGGGCTGCAGGTCGGCCACAATACGCCCAGCCGCCAGCACCTGTTCGACCGCTTGGCGCTGATCAGGCTGGATGTTGATCACAAATCGGTTGGGCGCATCGGCTGGACTGGCGCGACGCCAGGCGTCGATGAGGTCAGTGCGCGTGATGGTAAGAAGCAGCAACGCCATGATGCCAGCTGACAGCGCAGCCGTCTGGGCGATGGCAAGCGCGCGCCGTCTGCTCCACGACGCGATTGACAGACGGAGCAGCGGACGACGCGCTACGGGGCCCGCCCGCCGGATCAGGGTGACCACCCAGACCGCCAGCGCCGATACCGCAATGAACACGAGGGTGGCCGCCGCGAACCCACCCGCAGCGATCAGAGCAAGCTGGCGATCACCCGCGAGCCAGGCAAGCAGCATCGAAAACGCCAGCACCGCCACCACGACGGCGCCCCACAGATTCGCCCGCGCCGGGGCGTACTCGCGTCGCAGCACACGGAGAGGCGGCACGCCAGCAAGTCTCAGGACTGGCCAGCCACCAAAGCCCAGCAGCAGGATAAGGCCGGTGATCAGCGCCTGCGCAAACGGGACCCACCCCGGCGCGGGCAGTTTCACCCCCAGCACCGGCGCCACCGCGCCCGCCAGAAACTGCTGAAACACCGCGCCCAGCGCAGCGCCAACCAGCGCGCCCATAGCGCCGACCCAGAGCAACTCGAGCAGAAGGAGCCGCACCAGCCGCCGCTGACCCAGACCGGCTGCTTTCATGACCGCGCAGCCGTCCAGATGCCGCTCAGCGAATCGGCGCGCCCCCAAAGCGATCGCCACCGCAGCGATCAGTACGGTAAGGAGCGCCACCAGCGACAGAAAACGCTCCGCCCGGTTCAGTGTGGCGCCGAGTTCGGGGCGTCCGTTGTCGACCGTTTCGATGCGCAGATTCTGACTGGCGGATTCGCGGATACGCTGCTCGAACCGCCCAACCGCCTCGGCCGGGCCGGCCACGAGCAGGCGCCAGCTGACCCGGCTCGCCGGCTGGACGAGGCCTGTGGCCGCGAGATCATCCAGCGCAATCAGCACCCGCGGGGCGAAGTTGACGAAGCTCGCACCCCGGTCGGGTTCGAGGGTAACGAGCCGCGTCACCCGAAATGATCGATCACCAAGTTCAATGCGGTCTCCCACGGTGATCGCAAGCGGCGCAAGAAGCGACGCGTCCACCCAGGCCTCCCCGCGCGCGGGGATAGACTCAGCCGGCGCGTCGGGCGCGCCTGGCTGGCTGGTCACCCGAAGGGCACCACGCAGCGGATAGCCCTGCTCGACCGCCTTGAGCGAGACCAGAACCGAACGCTCGCCCGCCAAAGCCATACTCGGAAAAGACACGGTTCGAACTGCCGCGAGCGACCCCGAGGCAGTCTCGCGCAACAGGACGGCATCGGGCTCACGGCCCGATGCGAGCACCAGATCGGCACCCAGCAGCTGGCGCGCCTGAAGCGACAGGGCGGTGCGCATTCGATCGACGAACAGGCCCACGCTTGAAATCGCAGCGACCGCGATTACCAGCGCAGCGATGAGCAGGCGAAGTTCACCCGCGCGCCAGTCGCGCGCCGCCAGACGAAGAGATAACGACAGATCGTTCATGATAGGTTGCCATCGAGGATACCCGGGACACTTGAAGGCTGCTCCGCTCGCCCTAAAATCAGCAAGGATGACGCCGTCCCTCAGCCCACCAACCCGCCTTCTTCAACACTCCCATGATTGACGTCAACGAACAGTCCTTCGAAACCGAAGTCATTCGCGCTTCCTTTACGCAGCCCATCCTGGTGGACTTCTGGGCGCCGTGGTGCGGCCCCTGCCGGATGCTGGGCCCCGCGCTCGAACGGGTGGAAAAGGCACTGGAGGGCCAGATCCGCCTCGTCAAGATCAACTCCGACGAGAACCCGCAGCTTTCAGCCCGTTTTCGGGTACGCAGCATCCCCCTGGTGATGTTGTTTCGCGATGGCGCGCCGGTAGACAGTTTTGTCGGCGCCAAGCCCGAGGGCCAGATTCACGCCTTTCTCGCGCCGCACCTGCCCCGCCCGGGCGACGATCAGGTGCGCGAGGCGCAGGATGCGGTGGCGGCGGGGCGCCTGGAAGACGCGGCCTCGGCCTACAGCACCGCGCTGGCGATTAATCCCGCACAGGACAAGGTCCGTGCCGACTACGTCCGGTTGCTGATTTCAATGAATCGAACAACCGACGCCGCCACGGCATTCGAGCCACTTCGCGCAGCAGCCCGAAGCGATCTCGCGCTCGCAGCCGTGGGGCAACTTCTGGAGGCCGCGCAAGCGATCGCTGCGCTGCCCGAAGAGAGCCGCGAGGGGGGTGCGTTGCAGCGTGAACTTGCAGCCTCCGACAGCCTGGAGAGCCGGCTGCTACTCGCTCAGTCGCTCCTTCTTCAGGGGCGGTGGCAGGATTGCATGGATCTGTGCCTGGAAATCATCGGCCGCGACCGAAAGTTTCGCGAGGACGCGGCGCGCAAAGTCATGCTGGCGGCCTTCGAATTGTGCGGCGATCCTCCGCTCGTGGGCACCTACCGCAGGCGGCTGAGCGCGGGCCTATACTGAGCGCCCCACCAGCGACGCCGAAG
>JALREG010000250.1 GCA_023253905.1 Burkholderiaceae bacterium | reverse complement strand
GCGCGCACCCGCAGATCGGCCACCGGTTCGCCGCCCACCATGCGCTCGTTGATGCGCTCAATATCGGCGCCCATCAGCGCGAGGATGTCGAGCACGCCAGTGCGGGTGGGATTGACGCCAACATGCTCGAGGAGCAGATCGGATCCGGCTGCGATCGAGGCACCGACCAGAAAGAACGCTGCCGATGAAATATCCGCAGGCACATCAATGTCGGTGGCGGTGAGCGCCTGGCCGCCGCGAATGCGAACCGTGGCACCCTCGCGGCTGAGTTTCACGCCGAAGCCCTCAAGCATGCGCTCGGTGTGGTCACGCGTGGGAGCGGGCTCGGTCACCACGGTCTCGCCTTCGGCATGAAGCCCCGCGAGCAGAAGCGACGATTTAACCTGCGCGCTTGCCATCGGCATTGGATATTCGATGCCCTTTAACGCGTCGGCCACCGGTTCGATCCGTACCGGCGGGCGCCCTTCATGGGTATGGATGCGCGCCCCCATTCGAGCAAGCGGATCCGCCACCCGGCGCATGGGGCGTTTGGACAGACTTTCGTCGCCAATCAGCGTGCAACCGAAACGCTGACCCGCCAGAAGGCCGATCAGGAGCCGCATCGCGGTGCCGGCGTTACCGCAGTCGAGCGGACCCACAGGCGCGCGCAGTCCGCCGGGCCCCACGCCGTGCACCACCACGCGGCCGTGATCGGGCCCGTCGATTCGCACGCCCAGCGCGCGAAACACGTTCATGGTGGAGATCGCGTCCGCGCCCTCGAGAAAGCCGCTGACATGGGTCGTGCCGCGCGCGATCGCGCCCAGCATGATGGAACGGTGCGAGATGGACTTGTCACCCGGTACGCGGATACGCCCCTGCAGGCTGCCGCCGGGTTGAACATCGAATTGTCGGGTCATGCGCAGTTCCTTCGCGTCAGGTCAGCCAAGCCGACGCCGCCAGCGGCTTGCGGCCTCAAGAGAGTCGACCAGCGTGGTGCGGTCGCGCGCTTCAATCGCGCCGATGATGCGATCGAGTTCAGCGCGGTAGCGCGCCGCGGATTCGAGCACCGCATCGGCGTTGTCAAGCAGAATGCCGGCCCAGAGTTCGGGCGACGAGGCAGCGATGCGGCTGGTATCGCGCAAGCCGCCACCGGAAAATTCAATGGCGGAATCCGCCAGCGCACCACGCCCAATCGCCGCGCCAAGCGCAAAGGCCACCGCATGCGGCCAGTGCGAGACCTCTGCAAACAGCCGGTCGTGCGCATCGGGCGCCATTTCAGAGATCACCGCGCCGGTCGGCTCCAGAAACTGGCGGAGCGCCGCACAGCGCGCACGCTGATCGTCGTTGACCGGACAGAGCACCCAGCGGCGACCGCGGAAGAGATCGGGATTGGCAGCGTCGGGCCCGCTGCGCTCCGACCCTGCAATGGGGTGGCCCGCAACATATCGGGAAAAGGCCGAACCGAAGGCCACTCGGGCCGATTCGACAACACTTCTTTTGGTGCTTCCACAGTCGGTGATGCGGGTGTCGGGTCCCAGCGCCGGCGCAATCTGGGCCATGAGCGAGCCCATGACGGGAACGGGCGCAGCAAACACCACCCAGTCGGCCCCCCGGACCGCGGCCACGGGATCGGTGAAGGCCTCATCAACCAGGCCGATTTCCCGCGCCCGCACCGCATCGCCACCGGGCGCACAGCCCACGATGGTGGCGGCGACCCCGCGCGCACGTAGCGCCGCCGCGAGCGAGCCGCCGATCAGGCCAATGCCGAGAATTGCAATTCGCACGGCGACGACTCAGCCTGCCTGACTCATCACTGTGGCGAGCGCAGCGAGCAGCCGGTCGTTTTCCTCGGGCAGGCCCACCGAGACGCGCAGCCACTCGGGCAGGCCATAGCCGCCGACCGGCCGCACGATGACGCCCTGGCGAAGTAACCCCTCATAGACCGCGCCGGCATTGCCCACCCGCACCAGCACGAAGTTGCCGTGCGACGGCACAAACTGCAGACCGAGCGCGGCAAAGCCCGACTGAAGCTTCGCCAGCCCGTCACGATTGAGCTGATAGCTGCGCTCGACGAAATCATCATCGGCAATGGCAGCGATTGCCGCAGCCTGGGCCATGGAGTTGGTGTTGAACGGCTGGCGGATCCGGTTCATCAGATCGGTGAGTTCAGCCTGCGCGAGACCGAACCCCACCCGCAGGCCCGCCAATCCGTACACCTTGGACAGCGTGCGCGACAGGATGAGATTCGGATATTCACGCACCCACCGGGTGGAATCGAAGCGCAGCGCCGGATCAAGGTATTCGTTGTAGGCCTCATCAAGCACCACCACCACTTGCTGCGGCACCTGCTTCAGGAACCCCTCGATCCGCGCCGCCGGCAGAAACGTGCCGGTGGGGTTATTGGGGTTGGCGATGAACAGCATCCGGGTATCGGGCGCGATGGCTGCGAGCATCGCTTCGAGGTCATGACCATAGTCGCGCGCGGACACCACAATGGCGCGGGCACCGACCGCATGCGTGGCCAGCGCATACACCGCAAATGAATACTGCGAATACACCGCCGAGGTGCCCGGCTGCAGGATCGCGTGGGCGGCAATCTCGAGCACGTCATTTGAACCATTACCCAGCGTGATCCAGTCGGCGGGTACTGCGTAGCGCGAAGCAATGGCCGCCTTCAGTTCGAACCCGTTGGCATCGGGATAGCGGCCCAGTTCGCCGACTGCGGCCAGCATCGCCTGGCGCGCGGATTCGGGCATACCCAGCGGATTTTCATTGGACGCGAGCTTCACGATCTCGGCCTCGTTGAGGCCGTATTCGCGAGCGAGTTCGGAGATGGGCTTGCCGGCCTGATAAGGCGCCATGCTGCGGACATAGTCGGGGGACTGGAACTTCATCGGAATCACTCTCCGGAAACAGACCGGGTTCGCGGCGGAACCTGGGCGGACTGACCTAGCGCACGGGGATATGACCCCAGCACCTTGAAAAACGCTGCATGGTCACGGATATCAGCCAGCGCAGCCGCCACTGGCGGATCGTCCTGATGCCCGAGCAGGTCGATGTAAAAGTAATACTCCCAGCTCCCCTGGCGGGCAGGCCGCGATTCGAAACGCTTCATGGACACGCCGTGTCTTGCGAGCGGTTCGATGAGCGCGTGCACGGCACCGGCCCGATCGGGTACCGAAAGAATCAGTGAGGTCTGATCGGCACCCGACGCACCGCATCGGTAGCGACCCACGATCACGAAGCGCGTGCGGTTGGACGGATCGTCCTGAATGCCGGCATCCGCAATGGACAGGCCGTACAGCGCCGCGGCGGTCTCGGCGGCGATTCCGCCCACGGTGGCATCGAGCGAGGCCAGCCGCGCGCCCTCGGCATTGCTCGACACTGGTACCCGCTCGATACCCGGAAGATTCCGATCGAGCCAGCCCGTGCACTGCGCGAGCGCCTGCGGATGCGCGCAGACCCGCACAATCCCCTCGCGGCTGCCCGAGCGCGTCATCAGATTGTGGCGAACATCCACCGCAGTTTCGCCCAGGATCGCGAGCGGCGTCTGCAGCATCAGATCCAGTGACCGGTTAACGGCCCCCTCGGTGGAATTCTCGACCGGCACCACGCCAAAATCCGTATTGCCGGCTTCGGTGCTGCGAAACACCTCGTCGATGCTCGGGCATGCGACCGGCTCCACACCGTGGCCGAAGTGCGCAAGGAGCGCCATCTCGGAAAATGTACCGGGTGGGCCCAGATAAGCCACGCGCAGACGCCGCTCGAGCGCCCGACATGCCGACATGACCTCACGCCAGATCGACTGCAGCGCTGCACCGGGAAGTGGGCCCGCTGAGGCACCCAGGCGGCCCAGAATCTGCGCTTCCCTTTCAGGGCGATAGACCGGTGCGCCGGTGCGGTGCTTGAGTTCGCCCACTTTCAGAACGATGCTCGCCCGCTGATTGAGCAGATCGAACAGCTGGCGATCCACTGTATCGATCTGCTCGCGCAGCACCGCCAGTTCGGGATCGGGCGCGGGGCCGGAGGCCGGAGCGGTGGACCCGTCCGGCGCTTTCGGCTCGCGATCGGCTTGAGAACTCATGGAGCGCGTCTCCCATCGATGGGGTGTCAGACGGTGGTCGACGCGCGCGAGGCCGCCGACCGCTTGGCGGGTCAGGCCGGGGTTGGCTTGGGACCACCCGCGGGGTCATCGCCCGCCTGATCGGCCGAGGCGTCATCACCCGCCAGATCACCCGCGACATCGGCTGCGGCATCACCCGCCATATCCGCTGCCGCGTCCGATTCGACCACGCGCTGAACACCCGACAACCGGTTACCGTCATCGACTGCAATCAGCGTGACGCCCTGCGTGGCGCGCCCCATCAGTCGCACTTCCGATACCCGGGTTCGAACCAGCACGCCACCGGTGGTGATCAGCATGATTTCATCGGTCTCATCGACCAGCACTGCGCCCACCACGCGGCCCT
>JALREG010000213.1 GCA_023253905.1 Burkholderiaceae bacterium | reverse complement strand
GGTCCAGCGCACGCTCACCGGAAGCCTCGACGCGCCCATCGACTCCGTCACGCTTGCCGAGGCCCTTCCGATCTTCCGGCGACACTACATGCGGGAGAACGGCTTGAGTGCGCGCTGCTATCCCGGCGTGGTCGAGGGCCTGACCGCCATGCGCGCCAACGGCCTGAAGCTCGCCTGTGTCACCAATAAACCGGTCGCTTTCACCTTGCCGCTCCTCGATCGCACCGGCCTGTCCGCCTGGTTCGATATGGTGATTGGTGGCGACTCGCTCCCGCGCAAGAAGCCTGATCCTGCCCAGCTTCTCCATGCCTGCGAGGGGTTTGGCATTGCCCCGGCCGACGCGGTGATGATCGGTGATTCGGCCAACGATGCGCTTGCTGCTCGCGCAGCCGGTATGCCGGTGTTTGTGTTGCCGTATGGCTATAACGAAGGCCAGAGCGTGACCGAACTCGATGCCGACGCGGTGATTGAATCGCTCGCGCAGGCCGCCACACTGATCAACCCGCTTACACCAGCAATTCGCGCGGCAGATTCACCAGCACATCGTTGACGCTTCTGACCCCCTGTCCCGGGGTCATGTGTCGGCGCATCAGGTTGCGGGTACTCGCGGCATCGCGGGCGGTGATCGCCTGCAGTAATTCGCCGTGCTGCGCATAGGAGGCCTCAAGGTCACCGAGCGCGCCAAAGGCGTGCTTGCGGTAAGCGCCCGTGAGCGTTCGGGCGCGCAGGATTTCTTCTCTCAGGTAGGGGTTCCTCGCGCCCCGATAGAGGCAGTCGTGAAAGGCCTGGTTGGCGTCCTGCCAGCCCTCGCGGTCGCCACGTTTGACCACCGCTGCGGCTCGGCGATGCAGCCCCGTCAGCGTGTCGCGTTCGTCATCGCTCATGCGCTCGCAAGCCAGTTGGGCGCAGAGGCTCTCGAGCTCGCTCAGCACCTCCCAGATTGCAAACAGGCGCTGAATGTCGACCTTGGCCACCACCGCGCCCCCGCGCGGGGCAGCGGCAAGCAGCCCCTGCGCCTGGAGTTGCAAAATGGCCTCTCGAACCGGGGTGCGCGAGACCGAGTGTGCAGCCGCGAGCGCCACCTCATCCACCGGATCGCCCGGTTGAAGGGTGCCTGACTGCACGGCCTCCTCGATGGCTCGCCGGATGGTGTCGCTGGCTTTCAATGAAATACGCTCAAAGGAGTTCCCGGAATACTGACCACAGGGAATTGCCGGTCGGCTCGATTTATACGCTAAAGTTCGATTGGTATACAGAAGAAAGCCATCCGTATTTACCCGCTCTCGCGGAACCAGCCAGTCCGGCATCACGGTCCGCTTGGGTATTCAAGTCCATTCAGGTTCCCCAGGGGGCAGAGATGAATGCAATAGGTCAGGCGATTCACGCAAGCAGCGCGTTACGCGGCATCCGTGTGCTCGATTTTTCGCGGGTTCGTGCCGGCCCCACCTGCGTGCGGATGCTGGCTGACTTTGGCGCCGATGTCATTCGGATCGAACCGCCTAAGGGTGTGGATCCCAACGAAGGGATGTTCGCTGCCGACCGCATGGGCGGTGACTTTCAGAATCTGAACCGCAACAAGCGTTCGTTGACGCTCAACATGAAGAAGCCAGGTGCCATGGAGCTTCTTCAGCGCCTCATCAAGCAGGCCGATGTCGTGGTCGAAAACTGGCGGCCCGATGTGAAGGCTCGGCTTGGGCTCGACTACGAAAGTCTGAAGAAGATCAACCCGCGAATCATCCTTGCGAGCATTTCAGGCTTTGGCCAGGACGGCCCGTATGCCGAGCGGCCCGGTTTTGATCAGATCGCGCAGGGCATGGGCGGGATCATGTCTGTCACGGGTTTCCCGGGACAGGGTCCGGTCCGCGCGGGGCTCGCGGTGGCCGATTCCAGCACTGGGCTGTATGCGTCGATCGGCATCATGGTTGCGCTCCTTGAGCGCCAGCAATCGGGCGTTGGGCAGTGGGTGCATGCCTCACTGCTTCACAGCATGATTGCCATGATGGATTTCCAGGCCGCGCGCTACCTCAACGATAACGACGTGCCGATTCAGGTCGGCAACTCCCACCCCACCAGCGCGCCGATGGGGCTTTTCGAGGCTTCTGACGGTCACTTCAACTTGGGCGCATCCGGCAATGGCAGCTGGATCCGGCTATGCAACCTGCTGGGTAAGCCCGAGTGGATCAACGACCCGGAACTCTCTACCGAAAAGCTCCGCGTGAAGAACCGCGAGCGCTGCGATGCCATCATCAATGAGATCTTCCGCACCAAGCCAGTTGCCTACTGGGTCGATGCGCTCAACGAGGCGGGCGTGCCCGCCGGTCCGGTTTACACAATCCCGCAGATGTTCGATGACGCGCAGGTAAAGCACCTGGGCGTCGTGAAATCGGTGGAGAGCGCGCAGGGCCCCATGCGGCATTTCCTCACCCAGCCGGTTACTCTGTCGCGCACACCAGCTGACGTCGTTCGGACCGCGCCGGGTTGGGGCGAGCATACCGACGAGGTGTTGAAGGGCGTGGGCTATGACGACGCTGGAATCGCCGCGCTGCGCGAGCAGGGCGTGATCTGAGCGCCTGAGCGAAGGGGTACGACCCCGTTTCGTCCTGCCTTCCGCGGCTCGCCCGGCGCGAGCCGCTTACGGAGTCCATCATGGCCAATCCTCGCGTCCCGTATGCCTTCACCAGCGACCGACCGCCGATCGCCCCGCCGTCGGGCGGCCGCATCCTGGTGCATCTGGTGGTTAACGTGGAACA
>JALREG010000198.1 GCA_023253905.1 Burkholderiaceae bacterium | reverse complement strand
CGACCCTCTCGATTTTCACGACCTTCGCGGTTGTCGCGGCCCTCGCGGTTCTCGCGACCGTCGCGGCTTTCCCGGCCTTCGCGATTCTCGCGGCCTTCGCGACTCTCCCGGCCCTCGCGACTTTCACGACCCTCTCGGTTGTCGCGACCCTCTCGCTGACCGCGCCCGTCGCGCGATCCACCGTTCCTTGAGCCGCGACCATCACCGCGCTCGGAACGCGAGCGCCGCGATCCTTCCTCGGGGCGGGCTTCCGCCGCAGGCTGCGCAGCCGGCGCGGCGGCAGGCGGCGTGGCATGTGCCTCATTGGCGGGCTTACGCCTGAACCACCCGAAAATCTTGCCCATCAGCCCATCGGAACTGGCCGCTGGCTGCACGGGTTTGGCGGGCGCGGGCGCCACGGTAGCCGCTGCGGGCTCCTTGCGCTCTTCCCGCGGCGGCGCACTGGGGGGCGGAGGCTGGTCGGGGGTGACCGCCCGCACCGCGGCCTCCTGCTTGGGCTTGGCCGGCTCCAGGCGCGACTCGAAGTATGCGTTGTCGTCCGAAGGCGCATCGGCGATGGAGTAGCTCGCGCGGTAGTTCGCCAGGCGGTCGTCGTCGTGCCGGACGCGCTCAAGGCGGTAGTGCGGGGTTTCCAGATTACGGTTGGGAACCAGGACGATCTCGACCTTGTGCCGGGCTTCGAGCTTGGCCACTTCGGCCCGCTTCTCGTTCAACAGATACGTGGCCACCTCGACCGGTACCTGGACCCACACGGCTGCGGTGTTTTCCTTCATCGACTCTTCTTGCACCATGCGCAGGACATGCAGTGCCGACGATTCGGTGTCGCGGATGACTCCAGTGCCTGTGCATCGCGGGCAGGTGATGTGTGTACCCTCGTTCAGGGCTGGGCGCAGCCGCTGACGCGATAACTCCATCAGGCCGAACCGGGAAATCTTTCCGGTCTGAACCCGCGCCCGATCGTAATGGAGCGCTTCCTTCAGCCGCTGCTCGACCTCCCGCTGGTTCTTGGCGCTCTCCATGTCGATGAAGTCGATGACAATCAGGCCACCGAGGTCGCGCAGGCGCATCTGCCGCGCCGCCTCGTCGGCCGCTTCCAGATTGGTGCGCAGCGCAGTCTCTTCGATGTCCGCGCCTTTGGTCGCACGAGCCGAGTTCACGTCGATTGCGACCAGCGCCTCGGTGTGATCGATGACCACGGACCCGCCCGAAGGCAGCGGCACGACCCGCGAGAACGCCGATTCAATCTGATGCTCGATCTGAAAACGCGAGTAAAGCGGCACATCGTCGCGATAACGCTTCACCCGATTGACGGTGTCCGGCATGACATGCGCCATGAACTGGCGCGCCTGCTCGGCGATGTCGTCGGTGTCGATCAGGATTTCGCCGATATCTGCGGTGAAGTAGTCGCGGATCGCCCGGATGACGAGGCTGGATTCCTGGTAGATGAGGAACGGCCCGGGCGCAGAACCGGCGGCACTCTCGATGGCAGTCCAGAGCTTCAGGAGGTAGTTGAGATCCCACTGCAGCTCTTCGGCGTTGCGCCCGATGCCCGCCGTGCGGGCGATCAGGCTCATGCCAGCGGGGTGCTCGAGCTTTTCCATGGTCTCGCGAAGTTCCTGACGATCTTCACCTTCCACCCTGCGCGACACGCCGCCGCCGCGAGGATTGTTAGGCATCAGAACCAGGTATCGGCCCGCGAGTGAAATGAAGGTAGTGAGGGCCGCGCCCTTGTTACCACGCTCTTCTTTTTCCACCTGAACGATGAGCTCCTGCCCTTCGCTCACCGCATCTTGAATACGGGAGCGAGAGTCAGCCCCTGCCTTGAAGAACGCCTTGGAAATTTCCTTGAACGGGAGAAAACCGTGCCGCTCTTCGCCGTAATTGACGAAGCAGGCCTCGAGGCTGGGCTCCACCCGCGTGATGATGCCCTTGTAGATGTTGCTCTTGCGGGTCTCGCGACCAGCGGATTCGATATCGATGTCAATGAGCTTCTGGCCATCGACAATCGCCACGCGCAGTTCCTCTGCGTGCGTGGCGTTAAACAGCATTCGCTTCATGCGAAAGACTCCCGCGCGAAAGAGGCGTGGCCTCGCGCAGCAACCAGCAGGGATGCGAACGGAAGAGAGAGGCGCGGGATCAGTGACGTCGCCGGAGCGCGCACGGCGCATCCGGAGGGATGGTCAGGGCGAACGCGAGCGCACCACGCCAGCAATCGCCCGGATCGGGCGGCTTGCGGTGGGGAACGGAGCGAGTTTGTATCACCTGAAGATCCAACTGGTAACGGATCGCAAAGGGCGACCCGCCTGAACGCTTCTCTGAAGATTTCGCATCGACCTGCGCGCCACCGGATGAAAACCGGATAGCCGCCCGTCAGTGTTCTTCCTGTCGAATACGCGGCGCAGCAATCAAGGCCAACGCGCGTGGAACTGACCGGTAGAATCTCCGGAAAGATGTTCCGAAGTGAAAATTCCGATCGGGATCGACCGCGTCCGACTCTGTGCCAGGCGGGACCCTGTGTGGTCCGCTCGCTGTGGGGTTAGAGCTCGGTTACTGGATGCCGGGCCGGTATACGACCTTGAAAGTATAGCAACTTGAACGGTTTGCGTCCAAAAGCTGAAGTTCGATCTGCATCAAACTCAGGCCCCGCCGCCCCTGGCGCAGCCGCTTCGGTCGTCACGGTTGATGAAAATCACGATGGCCAGCGACTGGACAATTTCCTGATCCGACTTTGTCGCGGTGTCCCCAAGTCGCATGTCTACCGTCTGATCCGTAGCGGCCAGGTGCGGGTCAACGGCGGGCGTGCAGACGCCGATCGCAGGCTTCAAGCTGGCGATCGAGTCAGAATTCCTCCGATACGGATGTCGGCGGGTGCCCCGGATACAGGTGAGACCGGTCCAGCCGAACCCGGGCAAAGCGGCAGACGGTCGGGGCCGCGAGGTTTGCTCCCCCCCATCGTCCACGAGGATGAACATTTGCTGGTGCTCGACAAGCCCGCCGGGATGGCCGTCCATGGCGGCAGTGGCATCTCGCTGGGCGTCATCGAGGCCTTGCGGCAGCACCGGCCTGAGGCGCGGTTTCTTGAACTGGTCCACCGACTCGATCGCGAGACCTCGGGCGCGCTGCTGGTGGCCCGTCGCCGACCTGCGCTCCTCTCGCTTCAGGAGCAATTTCGCGACCGGCACACGGTCAAGATCTATCTTGCGGTGGTGGCAGGGCGCTGGCCGCTACGCACGCGGGTGATTCGCCATTCATTGCGCCGGCTGGCGGCGCCCGATGGTGATCGGCGCGTGGTGGTTGATGACGCGGGGCGCGAGGCACAGACCCGTGTAACGGGCTTGGCGCGCTTTGAGGTTGAGGGGCTTGGCGAGGTGTCGCTGGTCATGGCTCGGCTCGACACCGGCCGTACGCATCAAATTCGGGTTCATCTTGCACAGGAAGGAACGCCAATCGTGGGCGACGACAAATATGGTGACTTTGGGCTCAACCGGCAGTTCGCCAAGCGCGGGCTGCGGCGCATGTATCTGCATGCGTGGCGGCTAGAGGTCAGCCACCCCGATGGCTCGGGTCGAATGCGGGTGCAGGTTGATCCCGCCCCTGATTTTCAGGCCATCGGTCTTGCGGGAAGTCCGCCAGTGAAGTGGGCATCACTCGCCAGCATGGCGGACCGCGGGCCGGCGGGGGCGAGCCAATGAGCGGGGCGGCGCCCAAAGTGGCCGTCTTCGACTGGGATGGCACGCTGGTCGACTCGACCCGAGCCATCGTCATTGCCATGCAAAACGCGGCCGCTGATCTTGGGCTGCCGGTGCCCACGGCGGCGCAGGCCTCGCACGTGATCGGCCTCGGCCTGCACGATGCGCTGCAGCTGGCGGTCCCGGCGCTCACCCAGGAACGTCTCCCCGCCTATATTGAACGCTATCGCGTGCACTACATGTCGCGAGATGCGCAGCTTGGCGCCTTCGAGGGAATCGAGCCCATGCTCGATGCGCTCACCCAGGCGGGTATCGCGCTCGCTGTTGCCACGGGCAAATCGCGCCAGGGGCTCAACCGCGCACTCGATCAGTTTGATTGGCGTCGGCGGTTTGTTGCCACGCGCTGCGCCGACGAGGGGGAGCCCAAACCTCATCCCTGGATGTTGCAGGATCTTGCGCTCGAGCTGGATATCGATCCCTCAGACATGCTGATGATTGGCGACACCACCCATGATCTGGGGATGGCGCGGGCCGCTGGCGCTTCTGCGATCGGGGTTACGTACGGCGCCCACGAGCGGTCGCAACTGTTGCGCGAACCCTCGCTGATGTTGGTGGATAGCGTGCCTGATCTGCGCCTCGCGCTGTTCAGCCGGTTTGGCACGAACGATCCTATGATGAGTCTGTCATGAGCACGGCCGAGGGCGCGCCCGATCGCTCCGCCGCGCATCGGATCTGCGCGGCCTCCGATCTGCTTGAAGGCGGTGCAGGGGTTCGCTTTACCCTCGAGCAGGGTGATCATCCGCCCCTGCAGGCATTCGCCGTTCGCCATGCAGGGCGAGTGAGTGCGTTTCTGAACCAATGCGCGCATGTACCGGTAGAGCTCGACTGGCAGCCAGGGGTGTTCTTTGATGATGAGCGTCGGTTTCTGGTCTGTGCGACGCATGGCGCGCTTTATCACCCGGGTGATGGCCGCTGCGCCGGAGGGCCTTGTCGGGGACGTGGGCTGCGCCCTGTGCCATGCTATGAATCGGACGGGTCGGTGTTTGCATCCTGGCCACCGCCCCTGAACGGACCGCAACCATGAATGACGCTTCCTCCTCCCCCTCAGCCGAGCGCCAGATGCTTGAGCGTGTGCTGCTTGCCACGATTGAAGAGCAGCGGCGCGCTCGCCGCTGGAGAATCTTTTTTCGATTTGCCTGGTTGGCCGTCATCGTGGTTGGCGGGCTGATCTGGTTCAAAGGGGCTGCTGGCCCGCATCTTGGAGGTCCGGGTCGCCACACCGCGCTGGTTGATATTCGCGGCCTGATTGATTCCGAAGGCGAAGCTTCCGCCGAGAACATCATCGATTCTCTACGGGCCGCATTTCTTGATCCGCGAACTGCGGGGGTGGTGATCCGGATCAGCAGCCCTGGCGGCAGTCCAGTTCAGTCCGGGATCATTTATCAGGAGATTCGCCGGTTGCGTGCGAAGCACCCCGATATTCCGCTTCACGCCGTGGTGGAGGAAGTCTGCGCCTCAGGGGGCTACTACATTGCAGCCGCGGCGGACCGAATCTATGTTGATCAGGCGAGCCTGGTGGGGTCCATTGGCGTCCTGATGGACGGATTCGGTTTCTCCGACGTCATAAAAAAATTGGGTGTCGAGCGCCGGCTGATCACCGCTGGCGAAAACAAGGCGTTTCTCGACATGTTTTCGCCCCAGTCGGACGCGCACCGTGCGCACGCGCAGTTGATGCTGAACGAGATTCACCGGCAGTTTATCGACGCGGTTCGTGCCGGACGCGGTGATCGGCTGAAAGACGATCCGCAAATTTTCTCAGGACTCGTCTGGACCGGGGCGCGCAGCATCGAGCTCGGTCTTGCCGATGGGCTGGGGTCACTCAGTTCGGTGGCGCGAGACGTATTCCAGGTCGAAGATATCGTTGATTTTTCGCGACATGAGAACCTGGCGGATCGGCTCGCCCGCCGGTTTGGGGCGCAGGCTGTGCAGTCGGTGAACGCGGCGCTAAAGGGAATTGCGACGGCGGTGACGCTGCGCTGAGTGGGATTGCGGTGCCGGCGCGATCAGGCCGAATACCGTGGGCACGCGGGCAAGCTGGACCGGGGAACTGCGCCACGTTGCCACGCGGTCGGTACGAATCAGCTGATCCGGGAGCGACAGCGAGGACGCAACCATCAGCCTGCAATCACCAGACAGCCCCGACAACAGCGTTTCAAAGATCGCCTGATTCCGGTACGGCGTTTCGATCATCAAAATCGTCTCGCCCGAACGCGCCGAGCGTTGCTCGAGCGAGCGGACCGCCTGTAGTCGTGCGTCCGGCTGTTGGGGCAGGTAACCCACAAACGCAAACGCCTGCCCGCCCATGCCGCTTGCCATGAGCGCGAGCAAAATCGCGCTGGGCCCGATCAGCGGGTGAACCGGCACGCGATGCTGGTGGGCGAGCGCCACCAGAGCTGCGCCCGGATCGGCCACCGCAGGACAGCCCGCTTCGGAGACGAGCCCAGCATCCTGGCCCGCCAGAATCGGCGCGAGAAGCGCCGGCAGCTCGTTGGCCGGCGTGTGTTCGCTCAGCTCTCGGATCTCGATCTGCTGAATCGGCCGTTCCAGGTCGAGCTGCTTCAGAAAGGCCCGCGCAGTGCGGGCATTTTCGGCGATGAAGTAATGGAGCCGTGAAGCGATCGCGACCGTGTCAGGTGGCAGGCAGCGACGCGGATCGGCTGTGTCGCCAAGCGGCGTCGGAATCAGCCAAAGCCGCCCAGGGGAGGGCGTATCGCTCACCGATGGTCGGCCAGCAATCCGGGAATGCGGACGCCTGCCTCCCTCAACTGGCCGGATAGCGCGATGAGGGGGAGCCCGATGATCGCGGTGGGGTCCGGCGACTCAATCGACTCAAGGAGGCTGATGCCCAGGCCTTCGCATTTCGCCGCACCGGCGCAATCGTAGGGTTTCTCGGCCTGCAGATAGGCTTCGATCTCCTGATCGGTGAGCACGCGGAACCGAATTCGCGTGTCCACGGTGATGGTGCGTTGAAAGCGGTCGCGGGCGCGCATGACGGCCATGGAGGTGTGAAAGACCAGCGCCTGGCCCGACGCAGCGCGCAGCTGCGCCACGGCCCGCTCGTGCGTGCCAGGTTTGCCGATCGACTGTAGCCCGTCGATCGTCGCGGTCTGATCCGATCCGATGACCACGGCGTCAGGATGGGCTTCGGAGACGGCTGCCGCCTTCTCGATCGACAGGCGCAGTGAGAGGGGGGCTGGCCGTTCGTCGGGACGCGCGGTTTCATCGATCCCTGGGGGAATCGCGTCGAAGCTCACGTGCAGGCGTTGGAGCAGTTCGCGGCGGTATCGTGATGTGGAAGCTAGGATGAGTTTCATGACCATATGATAGAAAGAAGCCAATGCCGACGGAAATCGACGCCTTCGAACTGACTCGCGCGGGGCACAGCCTGGAAGGCTGCGTTCCGGTGTCTTCACTCGTCCGGCTGTCTTCTTTGCTGGCGAGCCACGAGGGCGAAGTGACGTGGCGGATAGACGGTTGGCGCCAGCGCGACGCTGCCAGTATCGAACAGCTGCATCTCAGGTTGCGGGCAAGTGCCACGGTCGGGCTGCCGTGCGGGCGATGTCTGGGTGTGGTGCATCTGCCGCTTGCAATCGACCGGGGGTTCCTTCTGGCCACTAATGAGGCGCAGGCGGCGCAGCTCGACGACTCGGAAGAAGAGCTCGATGTTCTGGTGGCCAGTCGCCAGTTCCTGGTATTGGAACTGCTTGAGGACGAGGCGATCCTTGCCCTTCCGCCGGCATCGAGCCACGCGCAGTGCGAACGCCCCGAATCGTCGGGACAGGCGGCCACAGCGGGTAAGGGAGCAACGTCGGTTAATGACCCGGCGCCGCGTTCCCCGTTTGCTGCACTGCAGTCACTCAAGCGCAAGCCTTCGTCGTGATAGAATCGTGGGTTTACTTGTGCGGAGCTAAAGATGGCCGTTCAGCAAAACAAGAAGTCGCCTTCCAAGCGCGGCATGCACCGGGCGCACGACTTCTTGTCGTCACCCCCTCTTGCGGTAGAGCCCACCACTGGTGAGGCGCATATGCGGCATCACATCAGCCCAACCGGTTTCTACCGCGGCAAGAAGATCATCAAGACCAAGACCGACGAGTGATCGCCGCGCCTGAGCGCGGGTTCTGCTCATGACCGTACGCATCGCGATCGACTGCATGGGCGGCGACCACGGTCTCCCGGTCACCATTCCTGCGGCGCTGGCCTTTCTGAGGCATGTGCTCGACGCCCAGTGCACGTTAGTGGGGCGCGAGGAAGACATCCGGGCCACGCTTGCTGACCATCCGGTTGATGCATCGGTCCTCGAACGCGTCCGGGTGCACCACGCCTCGGAAGTGGTCGGTATGGACGAAGCGCCCGCGCAGGCGATGCGCGGCAAGCGTGATTCCTCCATGCGCGTCGCGCTCGACCTGGTAAAGGAGGGGCGGGCTGACGGCTGCGTAAGCGCCGGCAACACCGGCGCACTCATGGCGACGTCACGGTTTGTGCTCAAGATGATCGACGGCATTGATCGGCCGGCCATCGCGTCCCAGCTTCCAAACATGCGGGGCGGGGCCACCACCATGCTTGATCTGGGCGCCAATGTTGACTGTGAACCCTTTCATTACCTGCAATTTGGGTTGATGGGCGCGGCGCTGGTGACCGCCCTTGATCGCCGGGAGCGCCCTTCTGTCGGGCTCCTCAACATTGGCGAGGAAGTTATGAAGGGCAACGACGCGGTTCGGCAGGCTGCCGAATTACTTCGCGACAGCCCGCTCAATTTCGTAGGCAACGTCGAAGGCAATGACATCTACGAGGGCCGTGTTGATGTGGTCGTCTGCGATGGGTTCGTTGGAAATGTTGCGCTCAAGACCTCGGAAGGGCTTGCCAGAATGTTGGGACAGATGATCCGGGAGGAGTTCAGCCGCACTCTCCTGTCCCGGCTGGCGGCGCTCGCAGCCATGCCTGTTCTGCGGCGCTTCAAGCACCGCGTTGATCCTGGCCGTTACAACGGTGCCTGTCTTGTGGGGTTGCGCGGCGTGGTCGTAAAGAGCCACGGGTCAGCCGACGCCTCGGGCTTCGAAATGGCGCTTCAGCGCTGCGCGGATGCGTGCAGAAATGGGCTTCCCGAACGGATCGCTGCCGCCATTCCGCGTGCTGACGGGGTGCCAGCGGGTGCTGCTATTGCAGCCGGGGTGCACTGAAATGTCGCGATACTCCAGAATCGCAGGCACCGGTAGCGCCTTGCCCCCGGATTGCGTGAGTAACGCCGAACTCGTGCGCCGTCTGGCCGAGCGTGGCATTGAATCCTCTGACGACTGGATCGTTGAGCGAACCGGGATCCGGCAGCGTTACCTCGCTGATCCTGACACCGCCAGCAGCCATCTTGCCACCCGAGCAGCGCGCGCCGCGCTGGAGGCGGCCGGACGTGAACCGGCCGAGGTTGATCTGATCATCGTCGCCACGTCCACGCCCGATTTCGTTTTTCCCAGCACCGCCTGTCTGGTACAAAAGGCGCTGGGCAATCCGGGCGGGGCAGCCTTTGATGTTCAAGCGGTCTGCAGCGGTTTCGTTTACGCCCTTGCCACCGCT
The DNA here is from genome assembly GCA_023253905.1 of Burkholderiaceae bacterium. The sequence goes on along the minus strand of JALREG010000198.1, from coordinate 6,528 downwards.
GATTCCATGATCCGGACCGGCATGGCCACTCGCGCGTTGGTGATCGGCGCCGAGGTTTTTTCCCGCATCCTTGACTGGAACGACCGCGGAACCTGCGTGCTGTTCGGGGATGGTGCGGGCGCCGTGCTGCTGGAAGCCTCTGACGAGCCCGGCGTGCTCGCCAGCCGGCTGCATGCCGACGGACGCCATGAGGGCATTCTGCGCACCCCCGGCAATGTCTGCGGCGGCGTGGTCATTGGTTCACCCCTCCTCACCATGGATGGTCAGGCGGTGTTCAAGCTTGCCGTATCGGTGCTTGATGAAGTCGGGCGCGAGGTGCTCGCCGCAGCGCAGCTTCCGCTTGATCAACTCGACTGGCTGATCCCTCACCAGGCCAATGTCCGGATCCTTCAGGCCACCGCCCGCCGCATGGGGCTGGACCCGGCCAAGGTCGTGGTCACGGTCGATCAGCATGCCAACACATCAGCCGCGTCGGTGCCGCTTGCGCTCGATCTTGCGGTGCGCGATGGTCGCATCCGAAACGGTCAGCATGTGCTGCTTGAAGGCGTTGGTGGCGGGTTCGCCTGGGGCGCCGTGCTTGTTCGAATGACAGGAGCTCATTGATGTCACTTGCCTTCGTATTTCCGGGGCAGGGTGCGCAAACCGTTGGAATGCTCAACGGATTTGCGCAATCCGCAGCGGTGTCGGGTCTGCTGCAAGAGGCGGACCGGGCGCTTGGGGAGTCTCTCTCACGGCTGATCGCCAACGGCCCCGCGGAATCGCTCGCGCTAACCGTCAACACGCAGCCCGCCATGCTGGTTGCCGGCCTCGCCTGCTACCTTGCCTGGCGCGAAGCGGGGGGGCCCGAACCTGCGGCGGTCGCGGGCCACAGTCTGGGCGAATACACCGCTCTTACCGCAGCCGGCAGTTTCAAGGTGGAAGACGCTGTGAGATTGGTGCGCCTGCGGGCGCAGGCCATGCAGGAAGCGGTGCCTGTTGGCACTGGGAGCATGGCTGCAATTCTGGGCTTGACCGACGATCAGGTGCGCCAGGCATGCTCCGAGGCGAGCACCGCTGCGGAGGTGGTCGAGGCGGCCAATTACAACGCCCCTGCGCAGGTAGTGATTGCGGGCCACAAGTCTGCTGTTGATCGCGCCTGTGAACGGGCGAAGGCGCTCGGCGCCAAGCGTGCGCTGCCGCTTGCGGTGTCGGCTCCGTTTCATTCCTCCCTGCTCAAGCCTGCTGGCGATCGTCTGGCGGTGGCGCTTGGCACGGTGGGCCTTCAGGCGCCTCGCTTTGCGCTGGTCAACAACATTGACGCCGTGATCGAATCAGATCCGGCGCGCATCTGTGAAGCACTGGTGCGTCAGGCCTGGGGGCCGGTGCGTTGGGTCGATGTCGTGCTGGCGCTGAAGGCGCACGGCGCTACGCACGTGATCGAGTTCGGTCCCGGCAAGGTGTTGTCCGGGCTGGTGTCCCGGATCGACAAATCGCTCAAGGTCAGTGCGGTGTTCGATCCGCCGTCACTTGAAGTCGCGCTCAGGGAAATGGCATGAAGCTTGAAGGGCTTGCACTGGTTACCGGCGCCTCGCGCGGCATTGGGCGGGCGATTGCCATCGACCTCGCGAAGTCGGGCGCCAAGGTGGTGGGAACCGCCACGTCTGAGGCGGGCGCTGCCGCCATTACCGATGCGTTTTCTCAAGCGGGGCTGTCGGGCGAAGGTGCCGTTCTCGACGTCAACGATACCCAGGCCGCTGAAGCCTTGCTCGATCGCATCCAGGTGGCGCATGGCGCCATCGCCATTCTGGTCAACAACGCCGGGATCACTCGCGATGGCCTGGCGATGCGCATGAAAGACGAAGACTGGCAGGCGGTGCTCGATACCAACCTGGGCTCGGTATTTCGGATGAGCCGTCTGGTCATGCGACCCATGATGAAAGCGCGCTTCGGCCGTATCATCAACATCACGTCGGTGGTGGGTTCGAGCGGCAACGCAGGGCAGGCCAACTACGCCGCAGCCAAGGCGGGAGTGGCCGGAATGAGTCGGGCGTTGGCGCGCGAACTTGGCAGCCGGTCAATCACGGTCAACTGTGTGGCCCCCGGATTTATCGATACAGACATGACGCGAGCGCTATCGCCCGATCAGGTGACGGTGCTGCAGCAACAAATCCCACTGGGGCGGTTCGGTGATCCGAACGATGTGGCCAGTGCAGTGCGGTTTCTGGCCTCTCGGGAGGCGGGATACATCACCGGCGTCACGCTGCATGTGAACGGCGGCATGTACATGGAGTAGAGCCTGGCATCTGCTATACAATCGCGCCGCGCATCCCGCCTGTCTGGAGCCGGCCTCTTTTTCGAGGAGTACCTGAATGGAAAACATTGAACAACGCGTCCGCAAGATCGTTGCCGAACAACTCGGTGTGAACGAGGCCGACATCAAAAACGAATCGTCGTTCGTTGACGATCTGGGTGCCGATTCACTGGACACCGTCGAACTCGTGATGGCGCTCGAGGAAGAGTTCGAAACCGAAATCCCGGACGAAGAGGCCGAGAAGATCACCACTGTTCAGCAGGCCATCGACTACGTCACGAAGGCCTCCAGCAAGGCCTGATCGTTTTAGTCGGCAGCATCAGAAGCCGCTGTCATCGGCCCCGGCGCAGCTTTCCGCTTCGTCGGGGTTGCGCACACCAGTATCGGAGGTAGCCCGTGACCCGTCGCGTCGTCGTCACTGGACTCGGAATCATCAGCCCGGTTGGTAACGATATTGCCAGTGCCTGGGACAGTATCGTTGCCGGGCGCTCAGGTATCGGGCCGGTTACTCGCTTTGACGCTTCGAGCTTTCCCACGCGCATCGCGGGCGAGGTGAAGGGCTTCGACGTCGCGACCTATATGTCGCCAAAAGAAGCGCGTCACTTTGATACGTTCATTCACTACGGTATCGCTGCGGGTACGCAGGCTTTTCGCGATAGCGGTATCGAGGTGAGCGAGGCCAACGCTGATCGGATCGGCGTCGTGATCGGATCCGGCATTGGCGGACTGCCCTTGATCGAGGAAACCCACGGTGAACTGACCAGTCGGGGCGTTCGTCGGGTCTCTCCGTTTTTCGTGCCGGGATCAATCATCAACATGATCTCTGGGCAACTGTCCATCATGTTCGGGCTTCGCGGCCCCAACTATGCAGTGGTGAGCGCCTGTACCACCGGTCTGCATTGCATTGGCGATGCCGCTCGGATGATTGCCCATGATGACGCAGACGTCATCGTGGCGGGCGGCGCCGAATCCACCATCTCGCCGCTGGGCCTGGGCGGCTTCTGTGCTGCGCGCGCGCTATCCACTCGCAACGACGATCCTCTGACGGCCAGTCGCCCCTGGGATCGCGACCGGGACGGCTTCGTTCTGGGTGAAGGGGCGGGTGTGATGGTTTTGGAAGAGTACGAGCACGCGCGTCGTCGTGGTGCGCGGATTTACGCCGAAATCGCTGGTTTCGGCATGAGCGCCGATGCGCATCACATCACCGCACCCGACATGGACGGACCTCGTCGTTGCATGCAGGCGGCCCTCCGGAACGCCAAGACCGCGGGCGATCAAATTCATTACATCAACGCGCACGGCACCTCAACCCCCCTTGGTGACCGGAATGAAACCAACGCCATCAAGGCTGCGCTGGGTGATGCCGCGGCGCGCGCGTTGGTCGTCAACAGCACCAAGTCAATGACCGGGCACGCACTGGGCGGTGCAGGCGGAATCGAGACCGTTTTCACGGTGTTAGCCGTGCATCACCAGATTTCGCCTCCGACCATCAATCTCCAGAACCCCGATCCAGAGTGTGACCTCGATTACTGCGCCAACGAGGCTCGTTCCATGAAGATCGACGTGGCGCTCAAGAACTCATTCGGTTTCGGCGGCACCAACGGTACGTTGGTGGTTCGACGGGTCTGAGCGGCCTGCCCGTATCCGACGCAGCGGAAACGCTACCCTGAGTCTTGCCTTTCATTTGACGGTTGACGATCGCGCTCGTGTGTCGCGCCAGCGCGCAGCGGTAACCGCAGCTGCTGTTCTTTCGTCGGGCTGGGCGCTCTGGTTGATGCGTGACCGTCCGGCGTTGGCCGTTGCGCTCGGGCTTCTTTGCGTGGCGGTGCTGGTGATCGGATTGCGCCGGCGGCACTTTGCGCCCGTCGGGTTCATGCAGGTTGACGACCTGGGGCGAGTCTTCTGGCGACCTGGCCATGATGATCGAGCGCTCGACAATGTGCCTTCCACCGATGCCGCTGCCATCAGGGGGGCGTTAATGCTGCCAGCGCGGTGGCATCGCGCTGAGCGTTCGGTCTGGATTCGCCTGGAAGCCGATCATTCGCAGTCCTCCTCACCCGCCACCGGGATGCCACTGAACCTCAGGATCTCGGCCTCCGATGCCTCGGCCGAAGAGTGGGCCGCGCTTCAGCGCTGGTTGCTCTGGATGGAGAGAGGGAAATCATAATGACCCTACCCGCGCAACGAATGCCCCTTCGAACGTCTACTTGATTCTGGTTCCTGTCGCCCCATATCGCGACAATCAACACTCTCAAGCCCCCTCCGGGACGCCTCCATGAAAAAAATTCTCCTCGTTGCTTCCATCGCCTGGCTCGCTGCGGTCGGAACGCCTACCCTGGCGCCGGTTGCCGGCGTCAGCGCTGCCCAGGCCCGCCAGCTGCCGGACTTCGCTGATCTCGCAGAGAAGGCCGGCCCGGCGGTGGTGAATATCCGCACCACTGAGCGGGTCAAGGAGGGCGCTGCCCCGCCGCAGCGGCCCCAGATGCCCGAGGGCATGGAAGAGGGCGATCCCTTCTTCGAATTTTTCCGGCGTTTTTTTCCGCCTAACCAGCGCCCCCAGCCTCGGGGTCGAGGCCCAGGCGATGAGGTGCCCAGGGGCGTGGGGTCGGGCTTCGTGATCAGCGCCGATGGTTATCTGCTCACCAACCATCATGTGGTGGAGGGTGCGGATGAGATCTATGTCACGTTCACCGACAAGCGCGAGCTGAAGGGCCGTCTGGTAGGGTCGGATCGGCGGACTGACGTGGCACTGGTCAAGGTCGAGGCCACGGGCTTACCGCATCTGCCAATCGGCAATCCCACCCGACTTCGGGTGGGCGAATGGGTGATGGCAATCGGGTCGCCCTTCGGGCTCGACAACACTGTCACCGCCGGCATTGTGTCCGCCAAAGGCCGGGACACGGGTGATTACCTGCCGTTCATCCAGACCGATGTCGCGGTCAACCCAGGTAATTCCGGCGGCCCGCTTCTGAATCTCGCGGGCGAGGTGGTCGGGATCAACTCGCAGATCTACAGCCGAACCGGCGGGTTCATGGGGATCTCATTTGCCATCCCCATCGATGAAGCCATGCGCGTGGCCGACCAGCTGCGGGATACCGGACGGGTGACCCGCGGTCGAATCGGCGTGGGTATCGCGGAAGTCACCAAGGATGTCGCCGAGGCGCTTAACCTTCAGCGGGCGAGCGGCGCCCTGGTGCGCTCGGTTGAAGCCGGCAGTCCGGCCGAGCGGGGCGGCGTCGAGGTGGGTGACATCATCACCCGTTTCGACGGGCGACCCATCGAGCGCTCGAGTGATCTGCCCCGGCTGGTGGGTGGCACCCGGCCCGGCACTCAGGTTTCGGTTCAGGTCTGGCGCAAGGGGTCGACCCGCGACCTTAACCTGACGGTGGCCGAACTCGAACCCGACCGCAGCGCCCGGGCCTCGGGTCGGGGCGCTCCGGGAGAGAGCCCGGAGCGCGGGGCCGCCAATCTGCTGGGGGTGACCGTGAGTGACATTTCCGATGATCGCCGCCAGCAGCTACGCATTCGGCAGGGGGTGCTGGTGGATGCGGCCGATGGCGCGGGCGCCCGTGCTGGCATCCGTGCCGGTGATGTGATTCTCGCGCTGAATAATCAGGACATCGGCTCAGCCAAGCAGTTCAACGAAATCGTGGCCAAGCTCGACCGCTCGCGTACCCATGTGCTCCTGATTCGTCGCGGGGACAGCGCCCAATACGTGCCCGTGAGGCCAGCGGCTCGATGAACCGCCCCCGACAGGCTGGCCATGCTGGCCTGTTACACTTTCGGGTTTGCCTGAACACGCCCCGCTCCTGGGGCGTGATGGTTTTTGTCCGAGCCTGACACGCCCATGCGGCTGACCCGAAACTTTTCCATCATTGCCCACATTGACCATGGCAAGTCCACGCTTGCCGATCGTCTGATCCAGCGCTGTGGCGGTCTCTCTGACCGCGAAATGGAAGCGCAGGTGCTCGATTCCATGGATCTCGAGCGCGAACGCGGCATCACCATCAAGGCGCAAACTGCCGCGCTCAGTTACAAGGCGCGCGATGGCAAGGTGTATTCGCTCAACCTCATTGACACGCCCGGCCACGTCGATTTTTCTTACGAGGTAAGCCGCTCGCTTTCGGCCTGCGAAGGGGCGCTCCTAGTGGTTGACGCCTCGCAGGGCGTTGAGGCGCAAACCGTTGCCAATTGCTACACCGCCATCGAACTCGGTGTTGAGGTGGTGCCCGTTCTTA
>JALREG010000157.1 GCA_023253905.1 Burkholderiaceae bacterium | reverse complement strand
CATGAAGTATGCAAAGTACATGCCTGAACTTAAGAGAAGAGGCGCTTGCGCGCGCGCTCGTCACATCGCCCGCAGTCCTGCTCCTGGACGAACCGTTCTCCGCGCTCGATCGCAGTCTGCGCGAGGAACTCACGCTTGAATTCGCCGCACTGTTACGCGAAATCGGCGCGACCACGGTGTTTGTGACTCACGATCAGGAAGAAGCTTTCTCGATGAGCGACCGGGTTGCGGTCATTGACGGGGGACGGCTCATGCAGTGTGAGGCGCCTTCCCAAGTCTTTAACCGCCCTGCCAGCGCCCGGGTGGCGCGGTTTGTCGGCATGAGCAACGTGTTGCCTGTCACCTATCAGGCGGACGGAAGAATCCTATGCGGTCTCGGTGAACTCCCCGCTCGGTCAGGCGCAGGAAGTACGCGCGCAACTCTGGTCGGATTCCGACCGGACGACATCGAGTTGGGAGCAAGCGTGCACAGCTCAGCGGACCTTCGGTTTACCGCACGTGTCAGCCGTAGCGTATTCCGGGGGCGGCAGGTTCAGCTCGATCTGGAAGCCGAGCGGTGCCCGGACCATCCGCTTCGGATGATGATCGAGTCGGGACGTTCCGTGCCACCCACAGGCTCGGTTGAGGTGTTCACAATCGCCCATGACCGCCTGCATCTTATGGAGAGCTAGGTGACGACGAATCGGGTTGAGGGCTTCTGTGCTCCGGGATTCGAAGCCGTGAAAGCGGTTTTCGAAGCTAATTTTTCCGAGCGTGGCGAGGTTGGGGCTTCGCTGGCGATTGCCGTGCGTGGCGAGCCAATGGTTGATCTGTGGGGCGGTATCGCCGACGTTCAAAGCGGTCGCGCCTGGGAATCGGATACGCTCGTCTGCATGATGTCGGTGGCCAAAGGCATTGTCGCGCTCCTTGTGCATCGACTTGCCGGGCTGGGCGTCATTCATCTGGACGATCCGATTGCACGATGGTGGCCTGAATTCGCAGCGGAGGGAAAGGCGCACGTCACCCTGCGACAGGTCCTCGCACACGTTGCGGGGCTACCCTACGCCGACGATCTGCCGCGCGGTTCGCTCTACGACTGGGTGCGCGTCACCACTGCGCTCGCCGCACAGAGGCCGGCCTTCGCGCCGGGCGAGGTACGCTGTTATCACAGCGCCACCATGGGATTCATCGCAGGAGAAGTTCTGCGCAGGGCGACGGGATCTTCCATCAGCGAACTGTTGCAGGCCGAGCTCTGCGGACCGCTGGGCATTGATTTCCAGATCGGACTGACCGTTGCCGAGCAGTCCCGATGCGCAACCATGATCCCCTCACCTGGCAACATTCTGGATCTTGCCCGCTCAAGGCCCGATTCGCTGTTTGGCCGGATGTGGTACCCGATCGCAGACGATGAAGACTTCAACAGCCGCGCTTGGCGAAGCGCACTCATCCCATCGGCTAACGGCCACGGCACGGCACGCGGCGTTGCCCGACTCTACAGCGTGGTGGCGAGTGAGCTTGCCTTCGGCGATCCGGGTCCAGTCGAGCCCGTGGCGCTCCGCGCCGGAATCGCTGAACAATGGGCAGGCCGCGAGCACAGCACCGGCATGTTCTGGCGGCAAGGCCTTGGGTTCTTTCTGAATTGGCCACCCAATCGGCCAATGGGTCCGAATCCTGCAACATTTGGTCACTCGGGGGCGGGGGGCGCGCAGGGCTTCGGCGATCCCGACAGCGGTCTGGGATTCTGCTACGCACCCAACCGTATGCACAGCGGCATCGACATCGGGCCGCGCGCGACGCCACTCATCGAAGCAACATTCGCTTGCCTGACGCGACTGAAGTCCGGTGAGTAGAGAAAGGAGCCACGGTGCTTCGCGAACGCATTGAAGGAAAATGGATCGACTGCTTCGCCGAGGTGTTCACACGCTGCGGCGTGAGCGCGGGCGATGCCGTGGCGATCCTGTCCGAAACCCAGTCCCGACAGATCAATGTCGAGCTGGCTGAACTGGCCCTGCTGTCGATCAAGGCGCGGGCCTTTCACATCACGCTCCCAAGCCCCCGCCTCACCGCTCCGGCGCCAGTGCGCTCAACTGGCGCAAGCGATACGCTGCAGCGCCTGCAGCCGGTGGTATCGGCGCTCGCCGCCTCCACGCTGGTCGTCGACCTCACCGTCGAGGGCCTGCTCCATGCGGCCGAACTGCCTGACATCCTGAAGGGCGGCGCCCGCCTTCTCATGGTGTCCAATGAGCATCCCGAGACACTTGAGCGGCTCATGCCTTCGCCCGCGCTCGAACCCAAGGTGAAGCTAGGCATGCGCATGTTGAAGGAGGCGCGCGTCATGCATGTCCAGTCTGACGCCGGCACCGACCTCAGCGTGTCGCTCGCGGGCGCCCGGGTGGGCGGCGTCTGGGGCTATTCCACCCGTCCCGGATCCGTCACACACTGGCCAGGCGGGCTCTGCCTCGCATTCCCTGCGGCGTCGTCGGTGAACGGGGTGCTGGTGATGGCGCCAGGCGATGTCAACCTCACTTTCAAGCGCTACCTCACCGACAGCGTTCGCCTGGTCATTGAAAATGATCATGTCACTGCCATCGACGGGCACGGTACCGATGCCGACATGATGCGCGGCTACTTCGAGGCCTGGGGCGATCGCGAGGCCTACGCGGTCTCGCATGTAGGTTGGGGCATGAACCCCGCCGCGCGATGGGATGCCATGACCTTCTACGACCGCCGTGATTTCAACGGCACCGAGCTTCGCGCCTTCGCAGGCAACTTCCTCTATTCCACTGGGGCCAACGAGGTGGCTGGCCGCCACACGTCAGGACACTTTGATCTGCCGGTCCGGGGCTGTACGATCCGGCTGGATGGGCGCGCCATCATCGAGCGCGGCCGCCTGCTGGGTGACCTTGCGTGAGGAGACATTCGCCGGCCTACAGCCCGCGAGACACGCGGTGACCGCACGCTTTCGCAACGCCCTATCGCTCACTCAAGCACTGCTGACCCACCGACTCCCTGACAGAGCAACATGAACGCCCGAACCGACCACGCCTCCGCCCTGCCGCCCCTGCGAGTACCGCGCACACTTTATGACGCCGACCATGAAGCTTTCCGGCAGATGGTCAGGCGCTTCTATGAGGCCGAGCTGGTGCCTGGCATGGCTGACTGGGAAGATCAGGGGATGGTGCCCAAATCGATCTGGAAACGCTTTGGTGACGTTGGCATTCTCGGGGCCGGCATTCCCGAAGCCTATGGCGGCTCAGGCGATGATTTCCGGTTCCTCGCGGTTGCCACTGAAGAGCATGCCCGCGTCGGTCTGGCTGCGCCCGCGTTCGAACTTCACACGGGGATCGTTGCGCCCTATCTGGTCCATCACGGCACCGATGAGCAAAAGCAGCACTGGCTCCCCCTGCTCGCGTCGGGCGAAGCCGTTGCCTCGATCGGCATGACCGAGCCTTCCTCTGGCAGCGACCTGGCGGGGGTGCGCACCACTGCGGTTCGCGATGGTGATTCCTATGTCATCAACGGTTCGAAAATCTTCATCACCAATGGCATCGTCGGCGACCTGATCGTACTGGTGACGAAGACTGATCCGGCACGCAAAGCCAAAGGCGTATCGCTCTTTCTGGTTGACACCTCGCTGCCCGGCTATCGCAAAAGCCGAAACCTCAAGAAGCTGGGCAACAAGGCGCAGGACACCGCTGAACTCTTTTTCGATAATGTCCGCGTACCGGCGTCCAGCATGCTGGGCGACGAGCACGGCGGCTGGAAAGTGCTCATGTCGGAACTGGTGCAGGAACGCATTCTGGTCGCAGTGCGGGCTGCGTCCACCTGCGAGGCCGCGCTCGAGGCCACGATCCGCTATGCCAAAGACCGCAAAGCTTTCGGCCAGTCGGTGTTCGATTTTCAGAACACGCGTTTCCAGCTCGCGAGCTGCGCCACCAAAACCCAGGCGCTCAGAATCTTCACCGACCGTTGCATCGAGCTTCATGTGCGGGGCGAGCTCGACATGCACACCGCCGCGATGGCAAAGCTCTATTCCACCGAGGTGCAGGATGAAGTGCTCGACGCCTGTCTGCAGCTCCATGGCGGCAACGGTTACATGTGGGAATACCCGATCGCCCGGATGTGGGCCGATGCGCGGGTTCATCGTATCTATGCTGGGACCAATGAAATCATGCGGGAAATCATCGGGCGAGCGCTCTAGGTCCCGTTCACGTCAACGACAGTCTTGTCTCTGGTGCTTGGTACTGATCACCCTCGCCATGCCAGCGATCCGCCGCGGCAGCAACGGCAGACGCGGCATCCACGATGCAGCCCACGCGCCCTCTTTCTGAAGGATTCATGATGACGCTTCCCAAAACCATGCGACACGCTGACCACGGCTCAGGCGGCGGCCCTGAGGCGATCCGTATCGTTGAAGGTCCTGTCCCGATTCCTGGCGCAGGACAGGTGCTGATCAAGGTGGCCTATGCCGGCGTGAACCGGCCCGATGTCGCCCAACGTTCAGGAAGCTACCCGCCTCCGAAAGACGCATCGCCCATCCTGGGTCTGGAGGTCGCTGGCGAGGTGGTGGCCGTGGGCGACGGCGCGGCGCGCTGGAAGATCGGTGATGCGGTGTGCGCGCTGACACACGGCGGCGGATATGCCGACTATGTGGCCGTACACAGCACGCACTGCCTGCCCATTCCGGAGGGCTGGTCGCTCCGAGATGCGGCATCGCTTCCCGAAACGTTCTTTACGGTCTGGGTGAACGTGTTCGAGACGGGTCACTTGAGCGCGGGAGAGTCCATTCTCATCCACGGAGGCTCAAGCGGCATCGGCTCGACCGCTATACAACTGGCCAAGGCCTTTGGCGCCACGGTCTACACCACCGTCGGCTCGGCAGACAAAGCGCAGTTCTGCCAAGCCCTGGGTGCTGACCACGTGATCAATTATCGAGAGGCCGATTTTCATGCCGAGGTCAAACGCCTCGCCGCGCCACGCGGTATCAACATGGTGCTCGACTATATCGGTGGCGACTACCTCAAAAAGAATGTCGATCTGTTGGGCATGGATGGCCGGCTGATCCAGCTCGCGTTCATGCAGGGACGAGAGGCAATGCTTGATCTGGGCCCCATTCTGATGCGGCGGGTCGTCATCACCGGATCGGCGTTGCGGCCACGGACCACCGAGCAAAAGGCGGTGATCGCACGGGGTCTGGAAGCCCGGGTATGGCCGCTCCTTACCGCGGGAAAAATCCGCTCAGTGGTCAACGCCGAGTTCACCCTCAACGAAGCCGCCCAGGCGCACCGCCTGATGGAATCCTCCGCGCATCTTGGCAAGATCGTCTTGCGCATTGGCTAACGGACGGTCGTGCCAACCCCGACCCCACTGCCGTCACCCGACACGCTGGCCGGGCTTTATGCACGCGCCTGTCGCTGGCGCGGATCGCTCGAACTCTTTACCGACTCCACCGAGCGAATCTCAGGGCGACAGGCCTGGCAGGCAAGCCTCGCCATTGGCGGCGCATTAGCTGCCCGAGGGCTCGCGGCAGGTGGCCGGATTGCATTCCTATGCAAACCCTCGACCCGGCATGCGCTCGCCTGGTTTGGTGTACCGCTCGCGGGCGGCGTGTCATGCAGCCTCCATGTTCGCGAAACTCCAGAGCGGCTGGGCGAGACGCTGGCCTGGCTGGGCGCTGTCGCGCTGATTCACGACGCCGATCTCGCTTCGCTTGCAGCAAACGTACTCAGCCACGCTAAACGCCATGGACACAGTTCTCAGGGGATCAGCCTGGGGAATGCGCACGATGGCAGTCCCGAATGGGAGACGCTGCTTGCCGCACCGCCCGCGAACCCGCTCGCGCTCAAGCCCGATCAACTGGCTGCGATCATCCTGTCCTCGGGTTCAACCGGACGCCCCAAGGGCGTCATGCACACACAGCGCACCTTGGCCGAAAATGCCAAGGCGGGGCAGGTGCTCTATGGCACAGTCACCACGCGCGATGCAGCCCTCGTGATGATGCAGCCGTCCTTTGCCGCCTGGGTCAATGTGGTCGTGCCTTATGTGGCGGGCTGCGGCAAGGTGGTCTTTGGTGAGGCCTTCACGCCAGGGGGATTTCTTGAATCGATTGCGCGTGAGCGCATCACCATGGCACCCGCCGTCCCCACCATGTGGCGCATGATGTTCGCCGAGGACATTGCCCGCTACGATCTGTCATCGGTCAAAAACGTATCCATTTCGGGTGAGCCCCCTTCACGAACCGATCTTGAGCGGATCTACGCCCAGGTCTCAAAGGGCATCTCGAGCTTCTATTCCTCAAGCGAGGCGGGAACGGGGGGCGCAGTGCTTGCCACCGAGGCCGATACGCTGGGCATCGGTCGAGCGTCGAGCGGCAAGCCCGACACCACAGGCCGCCCAGTGGTTGGCGCCGATATCCGGATCATCGACCCCGAAGGCGATTTTCACGATCAGCTGCCGCCTGGCGAGATCGGAGAGATTCTGGTCTCAGGGCCGTCGCTCGCGGTGGGTTACTGGCAGGACGACGCACTCACACGCAAGCGTTTTCGCGATGGCTGGTGGCGATCGGGCGACATGGGCTATGTCGATGCCGATGGCGATCTATTCGTGCTGGGCCGCACCGATAACGTGATCAATACGGGCGGGATGAAGGTGCATGGGGAAGAGGTGGAGCGCGCGCTGCTACGGCACCCTGCGGTCGCTCAGGCTGCGGTGGTCGGCGTCGCCGACGAGCGTTGGGGCCAGCGGATCGAGGCGCATGTCATCCTGAAGGCAGGCCATACCGCCACGCCTGAAGCGCTCGCCACGTTCTGCAAGCTTGAAGGTGGACTCGCCTCGTTCAAGGCGCCCAAGGTATTCCACCTGGTGGACCGGCTCCCCACCGGCCCCACGGGCAAGCTCTACCGTCGGGCGCTACGCGCAGCCGACTGACGCCTACCGGAAGCGCCTGATCGCCGCGCCGATTCACAGCCGTCGAGTGCTGGTTATGGTGTTCTTTGCGGTGTGATGGGTTAGGCTCATCAGCCTTACAGCATTCGTCCGTTTTGCCATGCCGCTCAAGCGCAGTGTTTCCCGAGGGCTTCTTCTGCTGGGTAGCCTCCTGCCGGTCGCCTCCCACGCTGATGAAGCCAGCTACTGGCTGACAGCGAGCCCGTACACGGTGCATTTCAGACCCAGCGATGAGCATCGGCAGGTCTGGCTGGCTGGTCTTGAACGGCAGACGGCACAGCGAGATCTGGCGGGGATTGCGTTTTTCACCAATTCATTCGGCCAGCCCAGCGTGTTTGCCTACCCGTTCGGCAAAACCTACCCGGGTCCGATCAAGTGGGGCGAAACCACCGTGCTGCCCGAAAACTGGTATGCGAAATGGGCTGCCGGTCTTCTTTACGGCTACAAGGGAAAGTACGAGGACAAGGTTCCCTTCAACAGGGATGGCTTGTCGCCCGGCGTGATTGTGTCGCTCGGACGTTCGATCACCGAAAACACCCAGTTTCAGGCCAATCTGCTCGGCGTAAACGGCCTCATGTTTCAGTTCAATACGCGACTGAAATAGACGGGCGGTTACGTTCAGGAACAGCCGGGACCGGTGCTCAGCGAATGCCCAACTGGCCCCCCAACTCCGCAAGCGAGCGCTCGAGCAGCCACTCGATCGGGAAATACAAAAGCGTCGCGCCACGCCCCTGAAACTGTGCAAGCTGCTGCCAGTTGGCCGGCATCCCAAAGCGCAGCCCCGCTGCCCTCAGGCGGGCGCTGACTTGATCGATTGCGGCGGTGACCTCCGGGGTGGTGACGCCGCGTCGCCCCGTCAGGCTGTAGGCGAGATCGTTTGGGCCGATCAGGAATGCATCGATACCGGCGACGCCAAGAATCTCATCAATGTTCTCCACTGCGCGTCCGGTTTCAATCTGCACGATCACCGATTTGTCTCGCGCCTGCTCGCCGCAGGCGTAGCGCACGACTTCAACTGCTTCGGCAGCCTGGGCAGCGGTGTCAATATGAGGAATGATCAGGCCATCAGCCTGACGATCAAGGTATTGCACCAGCACCGCAGGATCAGGCGACCAGCTTCGAACCATGGGCGACAAGCCAGCCACCTTGGCCGCGCGAATCAGATCGGTGGCGGCGTCCAGGCCGATGCCGCTTCGCTCACAGTCGACGAAGGCGATGTGGGCACCGCCGCGCGCGAGCGCCCCCATGACATCGGGATTGCGACCGCCCAGGTTCACCGCAATCACGGTCTGGCCGTCGCGCAGACGCTGCTGATGAGGATGAAGTGGCATGGCGCTCAGAATCCGTAGAGCTGGGCGGGATGATCGACCAGAATGTTGTGAAGAAGCGCGCGATCCCCCAGCCAGTCGGCAAACAGGTTGAAGAGATCACCGTCGTTGGGCATCGCGCTTCGAATGAAAACATGCGGCCAGTCGCTCCCCCAGAGCAGTCGCTCGGGCACCTCATTGAGGAGGCGTTCGGCGGCCGCAAGCGTGGAGGGATACGGGAAAGACTCGGCGGTCAGCCGATAGGGTGCAGTGAGCTTCACCCAGGCGCGACCGGCTCGCGCCAGTCGCAAGAGCGCCTCGAACCCGTCGGTGGTGCCCAGCTGCGTGGGGACATAGCCGAGATGACCGAACACCATAGGAACGGGAAGCTCACGCAACTGACGATCGAGATCGGGAAACTCGTTCACATGCATCAGGAACTCGATGTGCCAGCCAAACGGCGCAATCGTGTCAGCGAGGGCACGTAACCCCGCAAGCGGCAACTGACCCCGACCTTCCTTGAGATCGACGATGTTGCAGCGGACACCGCGCACACCCAGCGCATGCAGACGCCCAACCTCGTCCGACGAGACATCGAAGGGCAGCACCGCGACCGCTCGTAGCCGGTTGGGCGCCGCGCCGAGCGCCTCCAGCATCGCGCTATTGTCGGTGCCATAGACGCTCGGCTGTACCAACACGCCGCGCTCGATACCGAGCGTATCGAGCATATGCAGATACTCGGAGACCGAGGCCTCGGGCGGGTTGTAGAGCCGGTTGGCAACCAGCGGAAACCGGTCACGCGGCCCGCAGACATGCGCGTGCACATCGCAGGCGTGCGCGGGCAGTCGCACGCGCGGGGCCCGCGGGGCCGGGTCATGGGGCACGCACTCGGCATAGGACGCAGCCGCGCCCACGGTGCTCAGGGTCGGGGCGGGAGCGCTCATTCGAGGCGAATGCCTTTTTCGCGTACCACCCGGCCCCAGCGGCCCAGATCTTCCCGAATCAGTTGGGCAAACGCCTCCGGCGTGCTGCCGACCGCCTCGACGCCCATCGAGGCAAAACTTTTCTTCACCGACTCGTCCTGCAGCGCCTGTACGGCGGCGCGTTGCAGCGTATTGATGACCTCCGCCGGCGTACCCGCTGGCGCGACCAGGCCCGTGAAATTGGTGATCACGAAATCGGCCAGACCCGCTTCACGAAAAGTGGGCACGGCGGGCAGCGATTTCCAGCGGTCCGCCGACGACACGGCAAGCGCTTTCACCCGGCCCTGCTCGATGAAGGCAGACGACGAGGTCACCTGATCGAACAGCACATCGACGCGTCCGGCGACCACATCCTGCAACGCAGGCCCTGCCCCCTTGTAAGGCACGTGGAGAAACTGGGTCCCGGTCAGCGCCTGAAACAGTTCACCCACCAGATGATTGGATGTGCCGTTACCGGCCGAAGCCATGCTGACGGCGCCCGCCTTGCGACGAGCCTGCTCGATGAAAGCGCCGAGATCACCCGCCCCCAGACCGGGGTGGGTGATGAGCACAAACGGCACGGCAGCAAGGAAGCTCACTGGCGCGACACCGGTCGCCGGATCATAGGGCCAGTCGCGGTAAAGGCTGGGCGCAACACTCAGGGAACTGTTCGATCCCATCATCAGCGTATAGCCGTCGGCGGGCGACTTCATGGCGATTTCCGCGCCGATCTTGCCCCCCGCGCCAGTGCGGTTTTCGACCACTACACTCTGGTTGAGCACCTTGCTCATGGCCGCGCTCACCACCCGCGCGGTGACGTCGACGTTGCCGCCCGGGGCAAACGGGACGATGATTCGGATCGGCTTGGCCGGAAATGGCTGAGCGTGGGCAAGCGATGTGCCAAGCGAAATCGACACCACCAGACCCGATACCAGCAGGCGTAAGCGTGAGCGCATCCAGAATTCCTTTCAGACGGGGTACTTGAGAACCGGACGGGCAATCTACAACGAAACCGGGCGGATTGCTCGGCATCGTCCGGCAAGGAATCCTTGAATCCAGAGATCCTCCATGGCTCAGCTTCCAGCAAACGATTACCTCACCCTGCACGAGATCATTCAACAGGCCCGGCTCAATCTCGGCAACCACGCCTGGCACTACATCGTGGGCGGCGCGGAAACCGAGACCACGATGCGGCGCAATCGCTGGGCCATCGACAGACTGGCGCTGCGCCCGCGCGTGCTCTGTGATGTTGGCGATACCGACGCGGGCATTGACTGGTTCGGGCGGCGGCTTCGCCTGCCTATCCTGTTCGCACCGGTGGGCGGCCTCGAACATTTCTGGGAAAGCGGGCCGATTCCCGTGACCCAGGCCGCGGGGGAATTCGGCGTGCCGCACATGCTGAGTTCGGTCTGCGCCTGCGATGTAGGCGACGTCGCCCGCAGCGCCCCCGAGGCGCTCAAGTTGTTTCAACTCTATGTGCATGGCGATCCGCAATGGGTCGACGATACCCTCGATCGTGTGATCGAACTGGGCTTCGAACAGGTCTGCCTCACGGTGGATACGGCGGTCTACAGCCGGCGCGAGCGCGATCTCGCCCAGCGCAATATCCGTCGCGCCAATGTGCCAGGCCGGCACTGGCAGGCAAAGCTCACCTGGAAGGATATCGACCGCGTTCGCTCGCGGATCCGCGTGCCGCTGATCCTCAAGGGCATCGCCACCGCTGAGGACGCGCGGCTTGCGGTCGAGCATGGTGTGGACGCGGTCTACGTGTCCAACCACGGCGGCCGACAACTCGATCACGGGCAGGGAACGATGGAAGTACTGCCCGAAGTGGTCGACGCAGTCGACGGTCGCGCGCGAGTGATCGTTGATGGTGGGTTCTGTCGCGGCACCGATGTGGTGAAAGCCCTTTGCGCTGGCGCCGACCTGGTGGGAATCGGACGCCTGCAATGCGCCGCCCTGGCAGCGGGCGGTAAGCCCACCGTGCTGCGCCTGCTCGAACTGCTTGAATCTGAGATTCGGATTGCGATGGCGCTCGCGGGCGCCGCCAGTCGCGCTGATCTCGGGCGTCGTCATCTGGCCGTGAGCGAGTCCATGCTGCCCACCCATACCTGGGGAGCGTTTCCGATGCTGAACGACGATCTGTCGGCGCCACCACGATGAAGCAGCCCACCTTGTTCTGCTGATCGCCCGTGTCGTCGTTGTCGTCCATGATGCAGACCCGTTCGGCCCGAATCGACTCTCCGGCCTTGAAGGCGGTCGGGCGGGTCATGAGTCTGGCGACTGCAGCAGCGGTTGTCCTGGCAATGGGTCTGCCCGCTTCCATGCCGGCGCAGGCGAGCGATTCGAAGCCAGAGTCACTGCACCGCGTGAGCCTGCGCGCGCCGGGCCCGCAGGGCTTACCTGGCCGTACCACGATCGCGCCGCAGGCGATCTGCCCAGGCTTGAAACCTGCCATGGAACGCTACCGGGAGCAGGTCCTGATCCCGATCCGCCAGTGGGCGCAGCGCGAACTGCGCCAACTGACTTCAGAGACGGTGCTCTACCCTTTCTCTGGCCCCGATGCGGCGACCTTGATCGCGCTCTTTGGTGAGGCAAGGCGAATGGTATTGCTCTCTCGCCAGGAGGCGTCGCTCGCACAACTACAACCGGTTCCCGCCAGCACCGAAATCGCCGAATGCGCAATCCAGCATTTTTTCTATATCACTGGTTTCTATCGAACCCATGATCTGCAAGGCAAGCACGGCCCCGCACCGAGACTGATGTCACTCCTTCTCATGAGCATTGAGGCCGCTGGCATGCTGCCCGCTGCGATCATACCGATCCGGATTGACGATACGGGCCAATTGCAGATTGCGCTCGACCAGCAGGTGCTCGCTGATGATGATGGGGTTTTCCGTTCTGCATGGCCCGCAGTGCATACCGCGCCGGCAACCGAGGCTGGCCAGTCAGGTCCGTCGCGCCCGGCGGGCGTGCGATTCGAGATGTTTGATGAACACGGCAAGCGGCGGACCCTCGATTATCTGAGCCTGGATCTTTCGAACGCTGGCCTGCGCGCCCCGAGCGCGGAAAGCGACTGGCTCTCAGGCGTCGCAACCGGTGCGGTACTGATCAAGTCCGCCTCGCATCTGCCCCAGGCCGCGCATTTTTCCAATCTGGTCCGGATCATCACTACACGCTCGAGCGGCATCGTTCAGGACGAAACCGGTCTGGATGTGCAGGCACTCGCCGCGTTGGGCAGCATCGCGGTCCATGGCCGTTTCACCGAACCGCATGAGCTGTGGCGAGGGGCTGAGTCAATGAAGCGGCTGCGAAGCTTTACCGAGCAGCAGCCACGCCTCGGGAGCCCGCCTTTCGTTCTGGGCTACCGCAAGCCCTCGGGAACATTGATGGTGGTGGCCACTCGCGCACCCAGCGAATCGTCCACCGCGCAAGGACTGCCTGGCGACGGCTGGCCCTGATGAAGGCCAGCGGATTCAAGGCCCGCTGAACAAGGCGCTTTCGGGGCGGCCGCCAGGCGGCCGGCCCTGGCCCTGCGTAATCAGGCGAGCGTGCACGCCTCGTCAAACGACAGCCGCGGCAAACGCTGCATCACCTTTGAGGGATCACCCCGACCGATGTTGCAGAGGAAATTGCTCTTGAATCGGCCATCGGGGAAGAACTCTGCGTCGACCTTGGCGGTATCGAAGCCCGACATGGGCCCACAGTCGAGTCCGAGCGCCCGCGCCGCCAGAATGAAATAGCCGCCCTGCATTGAGGCATTCCGGAAGGCGCTGAGATGGGCAAACTGCTCCTTGCCTGGCGCACCGAACAGGTCTTTTGCCTCGGGACGATGCGGGAAGGTGCGGGGCAGATGCTCATAGAAACGGGTGTCCCAGGCGAGAATCGCAGTACATGGCGCCGCCATCGTCTTATCGAGATTGCCAGGGCTGAGCGCGGGCCGAAGGCGCTCCTTCCCCTCCGGCGTGCGAACAAACACGACCCGCATGGGCTGCGTGTTCATCGTGGTGGGTGCCCACTGGAGAATGTCGTAGAGCGCGCGCAGTTGGTCGTCGCTCACCGGCTCCGCAAGCCAGCCGTTCTGGGAACGCGCATTGCGAAAAAGGGTATCGAGCGATGGGGCGTCCAGCATGAAAATCTCCTCAAAAATTAGGCGCCGGATCATAGCACCGGCGCCCCGCTCGATCTGATCGCGCGAGCAGCAGACGTCTACCCAAAAGTCCGACTTTTATGTATTGAATTTAAATTTAGTCGCGACTAATATGCATTGTTATTTAAAACAGTCGCTATAAATTCCGGATGAAGCGCTATCTTGATGACCGCGTTCGAGCGGATCTGGCCCAGAAAATGGTGTTCCTGACCGGGCCGCGCCAGGTCGGTAAAACCACGCTCAGCCGTCAGCTGATCGCACAACTGGGCGGCCAGTACCTGAACTACGACGTGCCTGCCGATCGGGCAATGATCCTCAAACAGCGCTGGAAAGCTCTGACCCCACTGCTGGTGCTAGACGAAATCCACAAGATGCCAGACTGGAAGGTCTGGCTCAAGGGCGTGGTGGATGGAAAGCCCAGCGCACAGCAATTACTGGTCACAGGCAGCGCGCGCATGGACACCTTCAGACACAGCGGCGAGTCCTTGGCGGGCCGATTTTTCGGCTTGCGTCTGCATCCGATCTCGGTACGCGAGTGGTGCGAGCAGACCCGATCAACCCCCGAAGCGGCGCTGGCCCATCTGCTCGAGCGCGGCGGCTTTCCGGAGCCCTGCCTGGCCGCCGACAATGAACAGGCCGAGCGGTGGCGCAGGCAATATTTCGATGGCCTGGTGCGCAACGACGTGCTGGAGTTTTCGCGAATTCAGGAGGTCAACGCGATCCGCCTGTTCGCGCAGCTGCTGCGCGCAAGAGTGGGATCGCCCTTATCCCTGGCCAGCATCGCACGCGATCTGGCGGTATCGCCCGCTACACTCAAAAAATATCTCGATATCCTGGAAGCCCTATACATCGTCTTCGTGGTACGCCCCTTCCACCACGACATCGCACGCGCCACGCTCCAAAGCCCCAAGATCTATTTTTACGATACTGGCCTGGTCGAAGGTGATGAAGGATTGCGCTTTGAGAATCTGGTGGCGACCGCCCTGCTCAAACATGTGCAATGGCAACATGATGTGCAAGGCAAGGAGGTGGGTCTCCATTACATCCGTACCAAAGACGGGGCTGAGGTGGACTTCGCCCTGAGTGAAAAGAACCAGATCACGCAACTGGTCGAGTGCAAGGTTGCCGATGAAAAGCCGCACCGGGCGCTGCGACGGTTTGCAATCGAAAAAATGCCGGCGCAGGCCGTTCAACTGGTTCGTGATGCACGGCACAGCTATTCGCTGGGCGAGATCCAGATCGCGGTCGCCGCTGATTTTCTGAACGGGCTCGCGGCCTGAACGCGGCAACCGCATTTCTCCACCCCGCTCGGCTTGCGCGTCCGCAGCACCCGCAGCTACGATCCCCAACATGAACACTTCCCCTGCTTTCGAAAT
>JALREG010000121.1 GCA_023253905.1 Burkholderiaceae bacterium | reverse complement strand
GGGCCTGCCGGTCTCCGAGCCTTCGGGATCGATGGTGGTTGATATCGGTGGCGGCACCACAGAGGTGGGCGTGATCTCGCTGGGCGGCATCGTCTATAAGGGTTCCATCCGTGTGGGCGGTGACAAGTTCGATGAGGCCATCATCAACTACATCCGCCGCAACTACGGCATGCTGATTGGTGAACCCACGGCCGAGATGATCAAGAAAACCATCGGCTCGGCGTTCCCCGGCTCCGAGGTTCGCGAAATGGAAGTAAAGGGGCGCAACCTCTCCGAGGGCATTCCGCGCAGCTTTACCGTCTCGTCCAATGAAATCCTGGAAGCGCTCACCGATCCGCTGAACAACATCGTGTCCTCGGTGAAGATCGCGCTCGAGCAGACCCCGCCTGAACTCGGTGCCGACATCACAGATCGCGGCATCATGCTCACCGGCGGCGGCGCCTTGCTTCGCGACATCGACCGCCTGCTGATCGAGGAAACCGGGCTGCCCGTTCTGGTGGCCGAAGACCCCCTCACCTGCGTGGTTCGCGGCTGTGGCATGGCGCTTGAGCGCATCGACAAAAACACCCTGATCTTCACCAGCGAGTAAGGCGAAGCGGCGGCCGCGCCGCGCGCCGCTCTCCCGCTTCACAAAGAGCCGATGGACCGAGCACCGCCGCCTTTTTTCCGGCAGGGCCTGTCGGCCGACGTCCGACTGGTTCTGTTCGCGCTCGCGGCGGTGGCGCTGCTGGTGCTCGATGCGCGCTATCATGCCCTCGAGGTCGTCCGCGCGGCAGTGGGTACGGCGCTCTACCCTGTGCAGCGTGCACTCCTTGCGCCGCGCGATGCGGTATCGGTGCTGGCTGACTATGCGGGTGGGGTGACCCGTCTGCGCGCAGACAACGAGCGGCTGGTCCGGCTTGAGGCCGCCAATGCCCGGGCACTGCAGCAAGGCGAGCATCTGGCCGCTGAAAATGCCCAGCTCCGAAAGCTGCTCGGAATGCGTGAGCGCAATTCATTCCGCTCCACGGTGGCTGAGGTTCTCTTTGAAACCGGTGATCCGTTTACCCGGCGGGTGGTGGTCGACCGCGGCGAGCAGCACGGGCTCGTGGCCGGCCAGCCGGTGCTCGATGCGCAAGGGGTTATTGGCCAGATCTCCCGCGTGCTGCCGCTGTCGGCCGAGGTGACGCTGCTCACCGATCGCGCCTCGACACTACCGGTGGAGGTGCGTCGAAACGGCGTGCGTGCTGTGGCTTTCGGGGCCGGTCGAGCCGATCTGATCGAGCTACGTTACCTGCCCGCGGGTGTCGACCTGCGGGCCGGTGACGAGCTTTTCACCTCCGGGCTGGACGGCGTGTTTCCGGCGGGTCTGCCCGTTGGACGGGTGCGGGAGGTGCGCCGCGGCGGCTCCTCGTTTACGGTCGCACGGGTTGAGCCGGCGGCCGCGGTCGAGCGCTCGCGCATGCTCCTGGTGCTGCTCGAGGCCACCGGCGGTCGTCCCTCGTTTGAGCCGCCGCGCCCGGCCGCTGAGCCGGCTGGCCGGGCGCCTGGCACGCGCGGCAAGGGAGCGGGCGGATGAACACCCATCGCGAGACCGTGCTGCTACCGGCCAATCGCGCGTTTGCGGTGTTCAGCCTCGCCTGCGCATTCCTTCTCAACCTGTTTCCGTGGGGACCGTTGCCGCTCGCCCCGGATTTTGTTGCACTGGCGCTCGTGTTCTGGAGCCTTCGCGAGCCGCAAATGTTGGGGATCGGCGTGGCCTTTGCCCTGGGTCTTCTTATGGACATTCATTCGGCGGCGCTTCTGGGCGAGCATGCGCTCGCCTACAGCCTTGTTTCTTATGGCGCCATCAGCCTGCACCGGCGGCTCGCCTGGTTCGGTGCGCTGGGCCGGATGCTTCATCTGCTACCGCTTTTTTTGCTCGCACAGGTCACCACCCTGATCATCCGTATGGTGCTGGGTGCGGAGTTTCCGGGCTGGCTTTATTTCGTACCCAGCCTGGCTGCGACCGCGCTCTGGGTGCCCACCGAATGGTTGCTGCTTGCGCCACAGCGTCGACCGGTCGAGCGCGACGAGACCCGGCCGCTGTGAGCGCGAGCCCCCTTCCCGCTTCACCCGCAGGCCACCATGCGTGTGACTGACGACGTCAATCAGGCGCTCGCGAACCTGCGCAAGATCCGCCGGCGCCTGCTCCTTTGTGCCGTGCTGTCAATCGCTGGCGGCGCGCTGCTCCTCGCGCGGCTTGCTTATCTGCAGGTGCTTCGCCACGACGATTTTCAGGCGCAGGCAGAAGACAACCGCATTGCGCTGGTGCCGGTGCCGCCCACGCGTGGCCTGATCCTCGACCGCAACGGCCTGCTGATGGCCGAGAACATCGCCTACTACACCTTGGAACTCGCGCCGGCGCGGTTTTCCCGGCTTGAGCAGACGGTGGCCGACCTTGCCGGGCTGGTTGAGATCACGCCGCGCGACGTGCGGCGCTTTCGCCGGCTGATCGAAGACTCCCGGCGCCTTGAGCCGCTACCGATCAAATCGCGGCTGACCGATGAAGAGGTAGCAAAAATTGCCGCTAATCGCTATCGGCTGCCGGGGGTGGAGATTCGCGCCCGGCTGTTTCGAAGCTACCCGCACGGCGATCTCGCCTCACACCTGATCGGTCATATCGGCCGAATTTCACAGGCCGATCGCAAGCGGCTCGACGATGCGGGGGAATTGTCGCGCTATCTGGGGGCGACCCATATCGGCAAGGCCGGTATCGAACAGTCCTACGAGGCGCTGTTACACGGCCGGCCCGGCTACGACGAGGTTGAGGTGTCGGCTGCGGGTCGCGTGATGCGCACGCTCTCCCGGCACCCGCCGGTCAATGGGTCGGATCTCACGCTCACCATCGACCTGAGGCTGCAGTCGCTGACCGAGCAGCTGTTTAACGGCCGTCGCGGCGCCCTGGTGGCGATTGAACCCGCGAGCGGTGAGGTGCTCGCGTTCGTGTCACAGCCAAGCTTTGATCCCAACCTCTTCGTTGACGGCATTGATCCGGCAAGCTGGCAGGCCTTGAACGAAGACCCGGATAAGCCGCTCCTGAACCGGGCGCTTCGTGGCACCTATCCGCCAGGGTCCACCTACAAACCCTTCATGGCGCTCGCCGCGCTGGAGACCGGCATGCGGCGCCCGGGCGACCTCACAGCCGATCCGGGCTACTTTCAGCTGGGCGAACATCGCTTTCGCGATTCGCGTCCCGAGGGATATGGGTCGGTTGATCTGCACACCTCGATCGTGGTCTCGAGCGACACCTACTATTACAAGCTCGCCTACGACATGGGCGTTGACCGGATTCACGGCTTCATGAAGCAGTGGGGCTTCGGTCAGCGAACGGGCATTGATCTCGACCATGAAGCCACGGGCATTCTGCCGTCATCGGAATGGAAGCAGCGGCGGTTCCGGCAGAAGTGGCTACCCGGTGAGTCGCCGTCGATCGGTATCGGACAGGGTTACAACGCCTTCACCATTCTTCAGCTCGCCCATGCCACCGCCACGCTCGCCAACGGCGGGCGGCCGATGCGCCCGCGGCTGCTGCGCGCGTCGCAGGCGCCGGGCGCGCCGATTGAGCCGGTGGCCGTTGACCCAGGCGAACCGATCCCGCTACGCCCCGAGCATGTGCGTCTGGTCACGCGCGCCATGGTGGACGTGAACCGGCTGGGGACCAGTCGCGTGGTGTTCAGCGGCGCGGAGTACCAGGCCGCGGGCAAGACCGGTACGGCGCAGGTGATCGGTATCCGTCAAAACGAAAAATATGATGTCCGAAAAGTGGCTGAGCGGCACCGCGATCATTCGCTCTACGTGGCGTTTGCGCCGGCTGCATCGCCGCGGATCGCGGTCGCGGTGATCGTTGAAAACGGTGGCTTTGGCGCCCAGGCTGCAGCACCTATCGCGCGCGCACTGTTTGATTTCTATTTGCTTGGAAAGCTGCCACCCGACCGGGCCGGCATCCGGCTGCCCCCCATGGACGAGTCCGAGCTTCGCGACGTTCCCGAAAATCTGGAGCCCGAGCGGGTGGAGGCAACGCCCGCTGCAGTACAGCCGGGAGGCGCCCGGTGAGCCGTCTGCAAAGCGCGTGGGCGCGCGTGCGGCCGTGGGTTACGGTGTTTGATTGGCCGCTGTCGATTTTGATCGGACTGTTGGTGGGATTGAGCGTGATCACCATGTATTCAGCCGCCTATGATTTCCCCGGCCGCTTCGAGGCGCATCTGCGTAACCTCGCGATCGCCGGCTTTGCGCTCTGGGTGGCTGCGCTGGTGCCAAGAAGCTGGCTGGTCCGGTTTGCGGTGCCGCTCTTTGTCGGTGGGGTGGCGTTGCTGATCGCGGTCGCGTTGTTTGGCGATATCGCCAAGGGCGCGCGGCGCTGGCTCAATCTCGGCTTCATCCGGATCCAGCCGTCCGAAGTGCTCAAGATCGCCGCACCCCTGATGCTTGCCTGGTATTTTCAGCAGCGCGAGGGGATGCTTCGCTGGTTCGATTTCGCGGCCACCGCGCTGCTCCTGATGGTGCCGGTCTGGCTGGTCGCGCGCCAACCCGACCTCGGGACCGCGCTTCTGGTGCTCGCAAGCGGCGGCTTCGTGATCTTTCTCGCCGGGCTCAGCTGGAAGCTGATCGTTTCAATGGTGATCGGTCTCGCGGCTAGCGCGCCGTTTCTGTGGGCGGCCATGCATGACTACCAGCGACAGCGGGTGCTGACGCTCCTCGACCCCGCCTCCGATCCGCTGGGCCGAGGCTTTCACATCATTCAGTCCACCATTGCGATCGGTTCGGGCGGGGTCTGGGGCAAGGGCTGGATGGAGGGGACGCAGACCCGTCTTGAGTTCGTGCCCGAACGCACCACCGATTTCATTCTCGCGGTGTTTTCAGAAGAGTTCGGTCTGGTGGGGAACGGTGTGCTGATCGCGCTCTATCTGGCGGTGGTGCTGCGTGCGCTCGCCATTGCGGCCCGCGGGCTCACGCTGTTTGACCGGCTTCTCGCGGGGGCGCTTGCGCTAGTGTTCTTCGTTTATGCCTTCGTGAACATCGGCATGGTGTCGGGCGTGCTTCCGGTGGTGGGCGTGCCGCTACCGTTCATGTCGTATGGCGGCACCGCGATGGCCACGCTCGGCCTGGGCCTCGGACTGGTGATGGGTGTTGCGCGCGCCCGTGCCCATCCCGAAGGCGCAGCTCAGCGCATGAACCGCTTCACATAATCCGCCCCGAGCCCCACGGCCTCAAAGTGGGCGCGATAGCGCTCGATGCGCGTGAACACGTCGTCATAGCCCGTGGAGACGCCTTGCGGGTCGACATACATGAGCGAACCGTGCACCGTAAAGAGCGTGATCATGTCCTGACAATCGTCGGGCACGACCAGCGTGTGGGTCTCGCCCGGTGGCTCGAACACATAGCTGCCTTCGCAGGCAATCCAGTCGTGCTCGAGGTAGTACCAGCTGCCTCGGATGACCCAGGCGTGAACCGCCCCCGAGTGACGGTGACGCTGAAGAATACCGGCACGCTTCACCCGGAGCAGGTGCACGTAATAGCCGCCGCTCACATTGAGGTGGAGCGGGCGCGACCAGATGCCGGGGGCGACCGGCGCCCATAGCGTGTCATCACCATCGAGCGCGTCGTTGATCGCCATGTCCGGGACCATGCCCCAGGGTTGGGGACGTGAGTAGGGCTCGAGTCCGGCCGGATTCGGCGGCCGCTTGCGTACCGGCATGTCCATGAGGTTCTCCTCGGGAAAACGTTTCCTCGGAAGCGGATGCTAGCGGAGAGCGGGCGCGCGTGCATCCCGCAACCGGCCGCACTACACTGCCGGTCGTGACTTCCGCTGCCCCGCCCCCCGCTTCCCGTCCCGCGTCGTTTCGGCCTGAGTTGGCTCCGCCCGCCGCTGTGGCGCAGGCGCTGATTGCCGCCGCAGCCAGGCTGTCGGAGGCGGTCTCGGCGCTCAAATTTTCCGCGCCCGTGACGCATGTCTACAACCCGCTCCACTACGCCTGGGCGCCGCACCGCGCCTACCTGGAGCGCTTTGCGACGCAGGGCGTTCGCGCGGTGTTCGTCGGCATGAATCCGGGCCCGTTCGGCATGATGCAGACGGGCGTGCCGTTCGGCGAGGTGGCTGCGGTGCGCGATTGGATGGGGATCGAAGCGACGGTGGCTGGCGTTGCCGATGCGCATCCAAAGCGGCCGATCGAGGGCTTTGCCTGCCGTCGCTCCGAGGTGAGTGGGCGCCGGCTGTGGGGCTGGGCTGCGCGCCGATTCGGGCCGCCCGAGGTCTTTTTTTCGCAGTGCTTCGTGCTCAACTATTGCCCGCTCGTGTTTCTGGAGGCGTCGGGGCGGAACTTCACGCCCGATCGGCTGCCGCGCGCCGAACTGGCGCCGCTTCAGGCGGCGTGCGATGCCCACCTGAGGGAGGCGGTGGCGGCGCTTGCGCCCGCCTGGGTGATTGGCGTGGGCGGTTATGCGCGGGCCCGGATCGAAGCGGCGCTCGCCGCGGGTCCGGCCGGTCTTGCGCCCAGGGTCGATCAGATCCTGCACCCGAGCCCGGCGAGCCCCGCTGCCAACCGGGGCTGGGAGCCGGCGGTCGACCAGCAGCTCGAGCGCCTGGGCGTGTTCGCCACCCAGGTCACCTGAGCGACTGGCCGGAGCCGCGATCGCCAGTTGACGTAAACGTCAACTCGCCTGATCATTTCGCCTATGCCTACCTACAGCATCGGCGAACTCGCGCGCGAGTTCGAAATCACGCCCAGAACCATCCGCTTCTACGAAGACCAGGGGCTTTTGTCGCCGCGTCGCGTGGGGGCCGGTGCCCGCCAGCGATCGTATTCTCACCGTGACCGTACCCGCCTGAAGCTCACGCTACGCGGCAAGCGGCTCGGCTTGTCGCTCTCGGAAATCCGCGATCTCATCAATATGTACGATTCTCCCGCTGACACCGCGCCGCAGCTCACCCGGTTCCTCGAGGTGCTGGACCGCCATCGCACGCAGCTCGAGTCTCAGCTTCGCGACCTGAACGAGACCCTGGCCGAAATCCGTGCGCACGAAGATCGCGCCCGGGAGCTGCTCGCGCAGGCCACGGACCGGCGGCCAAGAACCACCCGAAAGCCCCGAGCCGCCGCCGCCAGAGCCACTTCACGTTAACGTTAACGTCAATCCGGTTATCAACCCATTTCCCGCCTCGCGCGCCATCGGCCATGCCTACTCCCGAATCCGCCTCATCCCGCGCCCCGGTGCCGCCGGATCCGCTCTTTGAGTCGCGCATCCGGGAAAGCTTCGGTCGCCAGCCGGCCATGACCACCATCGGCGCGCGACTGGTTCGCGTGGCGGCGGGCGAGGTCGAGATCGAAATGCCCTTCAGCGCCCACATCACCCAGCAGCATGGGTTCATCCATGGCGGCATACTGGGCACCGCGCTCGACTCGGCCTGCGGCTTTGCTTCGCTCACGCTCATGGCGGCCGACTCCGGCATTCTCACCATTGAGTACAAACTCAATCTGCTCTCGCCCGGCCGGGGCGAGCGCTTTCGCTTTATCGGCCGGGTACGCAAGGCCGGCCGCACCATCACGCTGGCCGATGCCGATGCCATTGCCATCGAGGCCACGGGTCGTGAGCGACTGATCGCCACCATGACCGCCACGGAAATGACAATCACCGGTCGCGACGACGTGCGCAGCTGACCACGCTGGCGAGGTAATGCCCCAGTCGGGCGCCAAGGAGAAAAGTGATGACGGAAATCCCCGGACTGCAGTTCGAACTCGGTGAGGATGTGCAGATGCTGCGAGAGGCGCTACGCGCCTTCGTTGCCCGCGAAATCACGCCGCGTGCCGGGGAGATCGACCGCACCGACCAATTCCCCATGGATCTGTGGCGCAAGCTGGGCGAACTGGGCGTGCTGGGCATCACGGTGCCTGAAAACCAGGGCGGCGCGGGTTTGGGCTATCTCGCACACATCGTTGCTATGGAGGAAATTTCCCGTGGCTCGGCCTCGGTGGGCCTGTCCTACGGCGCGCACTCCAATCTGTGTGTCAACCAGATTTCCCGAAACGGCACCGATGCGCAGCGCGCGCGCTATCTGCCCGGCCTCATCTCGGGCGAGAAAATCGGTGCGCTTGCCATGTCCGAACCCAATGCGGGATCCGATGTCATGTCGATGCGGCTACGCGCCGAGTTCAAGGGCGACCGCTGGATTCTGAATGGCACCAAGATGTGGATCACCAACGGTCCCGATGCCGATGTGCTGATCATCTATGCAAAGAACGACTTCGAGGCAGGCGCCCGCGGCGTGACCGCGTTTCTGGTCGAGAAGCACTTCAAGGGCTTTTCGGTGGCGCAGAAGCTCGACAAGCTCGGCATGCGCGGCAGCCACACCGGTGAACTGGTGTTCGATCATTGCGAGGTGCCAGCTGAAAACGTGCTCGGTGGGCTCGGCCATGGCGCCCGGGTGCTGATGAGTGGCCTCGATTTCGAGCGCGCGGTGCTCTCGGGTGGCCCGCTTGGCATCATGCAGGCCTGCATGGACGTGGTGATCCCCTACGTACATGAGCGCAAGCAGTTCGGCCAGCCGATCGGCGAGTTCCAGCTGATGCAGGGCAAGCTCGCCGACATGTATGTCGGCATGAACGCCGCCAAGGCCTACGTCTATTCGGTGGCCAAGGCCTGCGACAAGGGCCGCACG